>JAEYNO010000352.1 GCA_023412515.1 Actinomycetes bacterium | reverse complement strand
GCCGCCACGCGAGCGTCTCGCCGCCGCGCCACGTGCGGCGCACCGTGACGTAGCCGGCGCGCTCGCCGCGAGCGCCGACCGGCTCGCCGTCGAGCGTGAGCTCCACGTCGTCGAGCGCCCACGCAGGCCGGCGCACGTG
This sequence comes from Actinomycetes bacterium, assembly GCA_023412515.1. Taxonomy (GTDB): domain Bacteria; phylum Actinomycetota; class Actinomycetes; order Actinomycetales; family Cellulomonadaceae; genus Cellulomonas. The sequence continues at coordinate 3,141 of JAEYNO010000352.1, read as the reverse complement.
CACCGCGAGGTCGGTGGGCGCGTCGACGTCGACCGTGAGCGCGACGTCGGTGACGCGTGCGGGCGCCGGGTACGTCGACGCGAGGCGCACGCGCACGCCGCGCTCGGCCCAGTCGAGCGTCGAGGGCACGGGCAGGTTGACGAGCAGGTCGTCGCCGGCGTGCGCGTACGCGAGCTCGCCGAGCCGCGCGTACGTCTCCATCGCGGTGCCGACGCAGCACCACATGCAGTCGTCGCGCGTCGAGTACACGCGGTAGTGGCCCGGGCGCGCGGACGTGAAGTACACGAACCCGCCGTCGGGGTGCTGCGCGGACAGCACGTGGTTGACCAGCTGGCGCTCGGACGCGTCGAGCAGCGTCGTGTCACCGGTGAGCGCGTAGAGCCGACTCTCGACCTCGAGCATGTTCGCGGTGTTGCACGACTCGGGGCCCTCGCGGTGCGTGACGTGCGCGGCCGCGTCGGGCGTGAAGTGCTCGGACACCGAGTTGCCGCCGAACACGAGCGTGCGGCGGTCGAGCACGGTCCGCACGAACGCGGCGGCCGCGTCGGCCTCGCCGATCGCGGGCCAGCCGACGACCTTGGCGATCTGCGTGTTGGCGTGCAGCCCGTCGAGCGCGTCGCGCCCGTCGCGCAGCGGTGCGAGCAGCTCCTCGTCGGCGAACCGCCGCGCGAGGGCCGCGTAGCGCGCGTCGCCCGTGAGCTCGGCGAGGTCGGCGTACGCCTCGCACATGCCGCCGAACTCGGTGCGCAGCATGCGCGCGAACGCCGCGTCGTCGAGCCGGTCGGACAGCGCGACGCCCCAGTCGGCGAGACGCACGGCCACGGCGAGCGCGCGGACCGCGACGTCGGCGGGCGCGTGCCGGGCGGCGTCGACCAGGCCGGCGTACGTCTTGTGCACGTTGTACCAGGGCACCCACGCGCCGCCGAGGTCGAACGTGCCCGCCTCGGCGCCGCCCGACGCGACCGACTCCCACAGCGCGACCCCGCCGGGCACTCCCCCGACGTACCCGGTGCCGAGCGCGTCCTGGCAGGCGGCGAACCCGTCGACGAGCGCGCGGGCCAGGTCCGCGGCGCGCTCGTCGCCCGTCGCGGCCCACAGCAGGGACGCCGCGGAGAGCGCGTGCCCGCCGATGTGCCCGTCGAGGCCGATGGACTCCCAGCTGCCGTACGGCGCGGCAACCGGCGGCAGGCCCGCCTCGCGGCGGAACGGCGCCAGCAGCCGGTCCGGGTCGAGGCCCAGCACGTACGCGAGGTCGGTGCGCTGCGCGGCCGCGAACGGCCCGTCGGTCAGGCGCACGGCGGGCAGGGGGAACGTGGCGACGGGCGCGAGCGGCAGGTCGGGTGCGGTGGTGGCGGCGGTGCTCACGGCGCCCAGCCTGGCACGTGTAACGATCAACTTCCAGGCGCCGCACGACGCGCGCGGGGTGATCCCCGAGCCGTCAGACGGCGCCCGCGCGCACCTGCGCGACCCCCTGGTTGGCGAGCGCGTCGGCGCGCTCGTTGCCGGGGTCGCCCGCATGCCCCTTCACCCAGACCCACGTGACGTGGTGCCGCGCGACCTCCTCGTCGAGGGCCTGCCACAGCTCCTTGTTCTTGACGGGCTTCTTCTCCCCCGTCAGCCAGCCGTTGCGCTTCCAGCCCGGCAGCCACTTGGTGAGGCCGTTCATCACGTACGTCGAGTCGACGTGCAGCGTCACCCGGCAGGGCCGGCGCAGCGCACGCAGCCCCTCGATCACGGCCGTGAGCTCCATGCGGTTGTTGGTCGTGGCGGCCTCACCGCCGAAGAGCTCCTTCTCCTGGTCGCCGAACCGCATCCAGGCGCCCCAGCCGCCGACACCGGGGTTGCCCTTGCAGGCGCCGTCGGTCCACATCTCCACCAGGGGCTGCTCGTCGCTCACGCTCACGCGCACACGGTACGGCGTCGGGCACGCCGGCCCGCGTCAGGACCCGGCGTGCAGCTGGTCACGCACGACGCGGCGCAGCACCTTGCCGACCTGCGAGCGCGGCAGGTCGGGCAGCACGACGAGCCGGCGCGGCAGCGCGTACCGGGCCAGGCGCGTCTCGCACCACGCGCGCACGGCCGCGAGGTCGACGCCGGGCACGTCGCCGTCGAGCACGATGGCCGCGACGACGCGCTCGCCGAGGTCGCCCGCGGGCTCGCCGACGACTGCGACGTCGAGGATGCCGGGCATGCAGCGCAGGTGGTCCTCGACCTGCGACGGGTACACCTTGAACCCGCCGGTGACGATCATCTCCTTCATGCGGTCGACGAGGACGACCATGCCGTCGTCGTCGACGCGCACGACGTCACCGGTGCGCAGCCAGCCGTCGGGCAGGAGCTGCTCGGCCGTCTCCTCGGGGCGCTGCCAGTAGCCGGCGAACACCTGCGGGCCGGAGATCAGCAGCTCGCCCTGCTCGCCGGGCGCGACGTCGCGCGTCGGGTCCTCCTGGTCGACCACGCGGATGCGCGTCGAGGGGAACGGCAGGCCGAGCGCACCGGGGCGGCGGTCCTGCGTCAGGGGGCTGCCGAGCGCGACGGGCGAGGTCTCGGTCATGCCGTAGCCCTCGACGACGAGGCCGCCCGTGACGCGCTCCCAGCGCTCGGCGGTCGCGCGCGGCAGGGCCATCGCGCCGCTGATCGCGTAGCGGAACGACGTGAGGTCGGCGCCGGACTCCTCGGCGGCGGCGGCGAGCCGGTCGAGCATGGGCGGCACCGCGGGCAGGAACGTGCCGGGGCGGCGGCGCTGCGCGGCCAGGACGCGTGCGGGGTCGAAGTTCGGCAGCACGACGAGCGTGGCCGCGATGCGCACCGAGTAGGTGAGGCAGAGCGTGAGGCCGAACGCGTGGAAGAACGGCAGCACGCCGTAGACGACCTCGGTGCCGTTCTCGGCCTGCGTCCAGGCCTGGCCCTGGATGGTGTTGGCGAGCAGGTTGCGGTGCGTCAGCACGGCGGCCTTGGGCGTGCCGGTGGTGCCGCCGGTGTACTGCAGGAGCGCGACGTCCTCGGGGCGCGGCTCGTCGTGGCCCTCCGCGGCGATCCAGGCGGGCACGGTGCGCAGCAGGCGGTGCCAGTGCGGGACTCCCGCGGGCACGGGCCCGCGCATCGCGTCGCGCGTGCGGCGCGCGGCGGGCAGCGGCAGGC
>JAEYNO010000278.1 GCA_023412515.1 Actinomycetes bacterium | reverse complement strand
GAGCACGCGCGCGCGAGCCCGGCGGCGAGCCGCGCGCCGGCCACGAGCGCCTCGTCCTCGGGCGTGCCCTCGACCGGTTCGGCGACGTACACGACGTCGACGTCCGACACGTAGTTGAGCTCGCGGCCGCCGGCCTTGCCCATGCCGATGACCGCGAGCCGCACGCCATGGCCCTCGTCGTCGAGGTCGGCGCGCGCGAGCGCGAGGGCGGCCTCGAGCGCCGCGGCCGCGAGGTCGGCGAGCGCGGCCGCGACGCCGGGCAGGCGGCTCAGGGGGTCCTCGGCGGTGAGGTCGGTCGCCGCGACCCGCAGCAGCCGCGTGCGGTAGGCGCGCCGCATCGCGTCGACCCCCGGCGTGCCGGTCAGGCCGGCGACGGGCACGTCCGCGTCCGGGTCGGCGTCCACGGCGCGCAGCAGCTCGGCCCGCACGTCGGCCGCGGCGACACCCGTTCCGGGCGTCGGGTCGGCGACCGCGAGCAGGTTCGCGGGGTGCGCCGCGAGCGCGTTCCCCAGCGCCGACGACGCACCCGTGACGGCGAGCAGTCGGGCACGCGCGGGGCCGTCGTCGGCGAGCACCTCGTGCAGCAGCGCCGTCAGCCCGTCGTCGCGGTGGACCGCGCCCGCCAGCTTGGCGAGCGCGAGCAGCGCCTCGTCGGGGTCGCCGACCTCCGCGAGGGCGGCGACCACGTGCTCGACGACCTCGGCGTCGACCGCCGCGAGCGCGGGGTCCGTCAGCAGCCGCTCGGCCCGGGGCACGTCCACCACGCCGACGCGCGTCAGGCGCGTCGGCAGGGACGAGCCCCGGCCCGGCGTCGTGGCCACCGTCAGACGAGCGGCAGGAACCGCTGCAGCTCGTACGGCGTGACCTGCGCGCGGTACTCGGCCCACTCCTGGCGCTTGTTGCGCAGGAAGTAGTCGAAGACGTGCTCGCCGAGGGTCTCGGCGACCAGCTCCGAGCGCTCCATGACGGCGATCGCCGCCTCGAGCGACGTCGGCAGCGGCTCGATGCCGAGCGCCTTGCGCTCGGCGTCGGTGAGCTCCCACACGTCGTCGTCGGCGCCCTCGGGCAGCTCGTAGCCCTCCTCGATGCCCTTGAGCCCCGCCGCGAGCAGCACCGCGAACGCGAGGTACGGGTTGGTCGCGGAATCGACCGCGCGGTACTCGACGCGGCTCGAGTTGCCCTTGCCGGGCTTGTACATCGGCACGCGTACGAGCGCCGAGCGGTTGTTGTGTCCCCAGCAGATGAACGAGGGCGCCTCGGCGCCGCCCCACAGCCGCTTGTAGGAGTTGACGAACTGGTTCGTCACGGCCGTGATCTCGGCGGCGTGCGTGAGCATGCCCGCGATGAACGAGCGCGCGACCTTCGACAGCTCGAGCGGCGCGCCCGGCTCGTGGAACGCGTTGCGGTCGCCCTCGAAGAGCGACAGGTGCGTGTGCATGCCCGACCCCGGCTGGTCGGCCAGCGGCTTGGGCATGAAGGACGCGAACACGCCCTGCTCGAGCGCGACCTCCTTGACGACCGTGCGGAAGGTCATGATGTTGTCGGCCGTGGTCAGCGCGTCGGCGTACCGCAGGTCGATCTCGTTCTGGCCCGGACCGGCCTCGTGGTGCGAGAACTCGACCGAGATGCCCATGGACTCGAGCATCGTGATCGCGGCACGCCGGAAGTCGTGCGCGGTGCCGCGCGGCACGTGGTCGAAGTAGCCGCCCTGGTCCACGGGGACGAGCGGGCGGGACGGGTCCGCGGGCGCGTCGAACAGGTAGAACTCGACCTCGGGGTGCGTGTAGAACGTGAACCCGCGGTCGCTCGCCCGGTTCAGCGCGCGCTTGAGCACGTAGCGCGAGTCCGCGAGGGACGGCTCGCCGTCGGGCGTCAGCAGGTCGCAGAACATGCGCGCGGTGCCGTGCCGCTCGCCGCGCCACGGCAGGATCTGGAACGTCGACGGGTCGGGCTTGGCGATCATGTCGGCCTCGTACACGCGCGTGAGGCCCTCGATCGAGCTGCCGTCGAAGCCGATGCCCTCGCTGAACGCCTGCTCGAGCTCGGCGGGCGCGACCGCGACCGACTTGAGCATGCCCAGCACGTCCGTGAACCACAGACGGATGAAGCGGATGTCCCGCTCCTCGACGGTCCGGAGGACGAACTCCTGCTGCCTGTCCATGCGTACATCCTGCCTGATGCCCCGGCCCCGCAGGGCGCGCGTCCACCGCGCGGCGCGTCCGGGCCCGGCCGGGGTGCGGCGCGCGTCCCCGGGCGGCTGCGGAGGGCGGCCGCGGGACGTCCCGCGAGGGGGCCGCGGGCTAGGCTCGCGCCATGTCGACGAGCGACGCCCCGACCCCCCGCCGAGTCCGCGTGCACCACCTGCAGGCCGCGAAGGAGCGCGGCGAGCGTCTGACGATGCTGACCGCGTACGACGCGGTCACGGCGCGCCTGTTCGACGAGGCCGGCATCGACATGCTGCTCGTCGGCGACTCCATCGGGAACACGATGCACGGGTACGCGACCACGCTGCCCGTGACGCTCGACGAGATCGTCGTCGCCGCCCGCGCCGTCGCCGGTGCCGCGCGGCGCGCGTTCGTCGTCGCCGACCTCCCGTTCGGCACGTACGAGGCCGGACCCGAGCAGGCCCTCGCGAGCGCGGTGCGGGTCATGAAGGAGACCGGCGTCTCGGCCGTGAAGATCGAGGGCGGTCAGCGCTCGGTGCCGCAGATCCGCGCGCTCACGGCGGCCGGCATCCCGGTCGTCGCGCACCTCGGGTACACGCCGCAGTCCGAGAACGCGCTGGGCGGCCCGCGCGTGCAGGGCCGCGGTCCGGCGGCCGAGCAGATCAGCGACGACGCGGTCGCCGTCACCGAGGCCGGCGCCGTCGCGGTCGTGCTCGAGATGGTGCCGGCGCCGGTCGCGGCGCGCATCACCGAGGTCGTGCGCATCCCGACGATCGGGATCGGCGCCGGCGCGGAGTGCGACGGGCAGGTGCTGGTGTGGGTCGACATGGCCGGCATGGGTGACTGGTCGCCGCGCTTCGCCAAGCGGTTCGGCGAGGTCGGGCAGGCGCTCACGGCGGCAGCCCGGGCCTTCGCCGACGAGGTCCGCGGGGGCGCGTTCCCCGCCGCGGAGCACTCCTTCGACGCGTGAGCCGGCGGGGCGGCCGCGGGCGCTGTCAGGCGTTCTCCTCGGCTTCCCGGCGGTCCTCCTCGTCCCACGCCTTCGTGCGCTCGCGCGCCGTCTCGAGCGCGTGCGCGGCCTCCTCGCGCGTGGCGTACGGGCCCATGCGGTGCGACCAGTCGCTGCGCGGACCCTCCTCGACCTCGTGCGTCCGGGTGTTGAAGTAGAACTCGGCCACCAGGGCACCTCCCGTCCCGGCGGGCCGGGCGGCACCGCCGCTACGTAGACTGCCAGGCATGCCGCCGGTCCACTCGCGCACCGCCCTCACCCCCGGCCGCGTCGGCCCCCGACGCGCGGTCCCGGCGCACATCGCGCGACCCGAGTACGTGGACAAGCCGATGCCGACGCCCTGGCGGGGACCGGACGTGCTGGACGCGGACACGATCGAGCGCGTCCGCGTCGCGGCGCGGCTCGCGGCCCAGGCGCTGCAGGAGGTCGGGCGGCACGTGGCCCCCGGGGTCACGACGGACGAGCTCGACGCGATCGGCCACGAGTTCCTCGTCGACCACGGCGCCTACCCCTCGACGCTCGGCTACCGCGGCTTCCCCAAGTCGCTGTGCACGTCGCTCAACGAGGTGATCTGCCACGGCATCCCCGACTCGACCGTGATCGAGGACGGCGACATCGTCAACGTCGACGTCACCGCGTACGTGGGCGGCGTGCACGGCGACACCAACGCGACGTTCCTCGCGGGCGACGTCGACGAGGACTCGCGCCTGCTCGTCGAGCGCACGCGCGAGGCCCTCGAGCGCGGCATCAAGGCCGTCCGCCCGGGCCGCGAGATCAACGTCATCGGCCGCGTCATCGAGAAGTACGCCGCGCGGTTCGGGTACGGCGTGGTGCGCGAGTTCACGGGCCACGGCGTGGGCCCCGCGTTCCACACGGGGCTCGTCGTGCCGCACTACGACGCCGTACCCGCCTACGACACCGTGATCCAGCCCGGGATGGTGTTCACGATCGAACCCATGCTCGACCTGGGCACCGCGGACTGGGAGATGTGGGACGACGGCTGGACCGTCGTCACGGCCGATCGCAGCCGGTCGGCGCAGTTCGAGCACACCCTGCTGGTCACCGACACCGGGGCGGAGGTCCTGACGCTGCCATGAGCAAGGACGAGCACAAGGGCAAGAAGCACGCGCACGACGACGAGGTGACGACCGCCTTCGGCATCGACATCGGCGGCTCCGGCATCAAGGGCGCCCCGGTCGACCTGGGCACGGGCGAGTTCGCCGCCGACCGGGTCCGCATCCCGACGCCGCAGCCCGCGACGCCGCAGGCCGTCGCCGAGACCGTCGCCGAGGTCGTCGACGCGTTCTCCCTCGGCTCTCACGTCCCCGTCGGCGTGACGTTCCCGGCCGTCATCCGGCACGGCGTCGCGCAGTCCGCCGCGAACGTCGACGACTCGTGGATCGGCACCGACGTCGAGAAGACGATCGGCGCCGCCACGGGACGGCGCGTCGTGGCCGTGAACGACGCCGACGCCGCCGGGTACGCCGAGGTCGTCTACGGCGCGGCCAAGGGCGTCCCCGGCGTCGTGCTGGTGGTCACGCTCGGCACGGGCATCGGCTCGGCGCTCGTCGTGGACGGCGTGCTCGTGCCCAACACCGAGCTGGGGCACCTCGAGATCGACGGCCACGACGCCGAGTCGCGCGCGTCCGACGCGGCGCGCGACCGCGAGGACCTCACGTTCGAGCAGTGGGCGACGCGGCTGCAGCGCTACTTCACCGTGGTGGAGAACCTGTTCTGGCCCGACCTCATCGTCGTGGGGGGCGGGGTGAGCAAGAAGCACGACCAGTTCCTGCCGCTGCTCGACCTGCGCACGCCGATCGTGCCCGCGGGGCTGCGCAACGCCGCGGGCATCGTCGGGGCGGCGCACCTCGCCGCGCGGCGGCGCTGACGTGCCCGGCTGGGTCGCGGTCGTCGCGGCGGCGGTCGTGGCGCTCGTCGCCCTCGACCGCGCCGTGGCGCACGGGTGGTTCGACCGGTGGCGGATCAGCGTCCGCTCGGGCCGGGACGCCGACGGCGGCGGCATCGCGGGCGGGGGCGGCATGGTGGGCGACTTCGTCGAGATCTTCCAGCCGAGCGTCACGCACCTCGTGGCCGAGCAGGAGCGGCAGCGGCTCGACGTCGTGCGCGAGGGCGACGCGGCACCTCCACGAGATCGACCCGACCCGGACGGAGACACGCAACCTACGGTCCCGTAGGGTGGGTCACATCCGTACCGCGAGCACCCGCTCACTCCACGGCTGGGAAGTCGACGTCGAGCCCTGGAGGTCATGTGGCTCCTGCACCCGTACCCACCGCTCCCACCCGCCCGCGACAGGCGGCCGCCACCGGCAGCTACCACGAGCTGCTGGCCGAGGTGCGTGAGGCCGGTCTGCTCGAGCGGACGCTCGGGTTCTACGCCTGGCTCGTCGCGGGCCTGGCCGTGGCGCTCGCCGGGCTCGTGACCGCGTTCGTGCTCATCGGCCACTCATGGTGGCAGCTTGCGGTCGCCGCCGGCCTGGGGATCGTCCTGACGCAGTTCGCGTTCGTCGCGCACGAGGCGTCGCACCGCCAGGTCATGCTGACGGGCCCCGCCAACGACCGGCTGGGGCGGATCCTCGCCAACGGCGTCGTCGGCATCAGCCACTCGTGGTGGATGACGAAGCACACGCGGCACCACGCCAACCCCAACCGGATCGGCAAGGACCCGGACATCGAGCGGGACACGATCTCGTTCCTCGAGCAGGACGCCGCGCAGCAGAGCGGGTTCATGGGCGCGCTGACGCGCCGCCAGGGCTGGCTGTTCTTCCCGCTGCTGACGCTCGAGGGCGTCAACCTGCACGTGCTCGCGGTCCGCAGCCTCCTCGCGTCGCCGTCGACGCGTGCGCGCAACCTCGAGCTGCTGACGATCGCCCTGCGGCTGAGCGTCTACGTCGCGCTGGTCGTGTGGGCGCTGCCGCTCGGCATGGCCGCCGCGTTCCTCGCCGTGCAGCTCGCGGTCTTCGGCGTGTACATGGGCGCGTCGTTCGCGCCGAACCACAAGGGCATGGCGGTCATCCCCGCCGAGAGCCGGCTCGACTTCCTGTCCAAGCAGGTCCTCACGTCGCGCAACATCCGCGGCGGCGCCTGGGTGACGACGCTCATGGGCGGCCTGGACGCGCAGATCGAGCACCACCTGTTCCCCAGCATGGCGCGCCCGCACCTCGCACGGGCCCGGCGCATCGTGCGGGAGCACTGCGCACGCGTCGGCATGCCGTACACCGAGACCTCGCTCGCGCGCTCGTACCTCCTGGTGGTGCAGTACCTCAACCGGGTGGGCCTCGCCGCGCGCGACCCGTTCGACTGCCCCATGGTGCAGCGGTTCCGCCCCCGCAGCTCGCGCTGACGACAGGCGAGTGACCCGCGACGACGCGCGTCACAGGATCTGCACAGGTCCCGCCGTCGACCCGACGCCCGCCCGCACCCGCGGGCGGGCGTCGCGCGTTGAGATGGTCACGTGCTGCGCGACCTGCGACTGAGACTCCCCCGGCCCGGCGCGCGCGAGCTCACGGTCGTCGAGGAGCGGATCGACGCGTGGGCGCGTGATCGCCTGCAGCGCCTGCAGGGGCGACGAGCCCGGGCCTGGCTGGTCGAGCTCACGGTCTTCACGCTCAAGCAGGGCTGGGCGTGCCTGTTCGGCGCGCTGCTGCTGGCGCTGCTGCTCGCGGCGCGCTTCTGGTACCCCGACGGCGCGTGGCTCGCGCGGAACGACGCGCTGACGCTGGCGGCCCTCGCGCTGCAGGTCGGCATGCTCGCGACCCGCCTCGAGACCGTCCGTGAGATGCGCGTCGTGCTGCTGTTCCACGTCGTCGGGACGGCCATGGAGGTCTTCAAGACCGACGTCGGGTCGTGGTCGTACGCGGCCGAGGGCGTGCTGCGCGTCGGCGCGGTGCCGCTGTTCTCGGGGTTCATGTACGGCGCCGTCGGCTCGTACCTCGTGCGCGTGTTCCGGATCTTCGAGCTGCGGTTCGACCGCTACCCCCGCCGCTGGGTGACGGCCGTCGTGGCGGCGGCGATCTACGCGAACTTCTTCACGCACCACTGGGTGGCCGACGCCCGCTGGGTGCTGGTCGGGGCCGTCGTCGTCGTCTTCGGCCCGTGCGTCATGCACTTCCGCGTGCACGCCGCACGCCTGCGCATGCCGCTGCTGCTGGCGTTCGCCCTGGTGGCGTCGTTCATCTGGGTCGCCGAGAACGTCGCGACGTTCGCCGGCGCGTGGCTCTACCCGTCGCAGCAGGCCGGGTGGCACCTGGTGGGCGGCGCGAAGCTCGGGTCGTGGTTCCTGCTGATGATCATCTCGGTCGTGCTCGTCACGTGGGTGTACCCGCCGCGGCCCCCCGACCCGCACGCACCCGTCCGCGACGCGGCCGCGGACCGCTGACGAGGGCCGGGCGTCAGTGCCGCGCGGCGCGCTCGCGCGCCCACGCGCGGTGCAGGCTCAGCACGAGCCGGAAGAGCCGCTCGCGCGTGCGCTCGTCGAGCTCGAGCAGCTCGCACCCGTACCGCCACTCGTGCTGCCCCTCCTCGACGCGCAGCACGCGGGCGACGAGGTCGACCGACCCGTCACCGACGGGCATGGGGAACCGCACGACGTCGCCGCGGTGCAGCAGGCGACGCGTCACGAACCGCACGCCCGAGGCACTGACGTCGACGACCGTGACCGGCAGCGCCTGCGTGCCGTCCGCCGTCTCCAGCTTGCCGAGCGCGCTCACGCGGTAGAACGCGCGCGCCGCGGACCGACGCTGGTTCGGCTCGCCGCGCTCGAGCACGACGACACGCACCTCGTCGTCGTGCATGCCGCCGAGCAGCCCGACGTACGGGCAGCGACCGCGCACGGGGTCGAGCACCGTGACCGTCGCCGCGTCGCCGATCTCCCGCCCCTCGGGGAGCTGGTCCACCTCGAGCACGAGCAGGTCGCCCTCGAAGGTCCGCACGTGCCCCTCGACCTCGCCGGTCTTCGTCCCGAGACGGCACAGGGCCAGCTCGTGCACGTGACACCTCCTCGGGTGCGCGCCGGACGCGCCGCAGCGCGCCCACGATCAGGACATCCGCCCAGTTCTACTGGGCCGCCCCGTCGCCGCCAACCGCCGGCCGGGTGGTCGCCGCCAAGATCACCCGCTCCGGGGATCGCGGCCCCGGGTCGGGCGTACGTCCTCGTCCGCGTCCGACGACGAGGACGGCCGGTCGCCCTCGCCCCGTCGACGCCGGTGAGTCTCACGGAACTGCTCGGCGATCTGCTGCGCCTGCGCGCTCACCAACCAGCGGTAGGAGTCGTGCAGTCGGGCGGTGCGTGCAGGGTCGAGCCCACGGTCGCAGGCCGACAGCCAGGCACGCTTCGCGGCGAGGATGTCCGCGTCGGTCACGTCCACACGAGGATCGGTCTCGTCTGCCATATGTCCAGAATGAGCGCGTATGACCGCAATGCGCGCGTGCTCCGGCAGCATTCACCCGCTGGACCAGGCTCCCGGGTGACGGTTTTCACCCTTCGCTGCGCCCGTCCGGGCACGGGCCCGAAGGGCGGATGAGTCAGCCGGTACGCCGGGTTCTGTCCCCCCGTCCGGTTGCCCGGGCGGGGGTGGCGACCATCCATCTACGACGTACGTTGCCGCACGCCTCCAGCGGCCTACCCGGGAGCTCGGGCGGGCAACCCTCGAACGCTCCCTGTCTGGCCTTGCTCCGGGTGGGGTTTGCCGAGCCGCACCGGTCACCCGGTGCGCTGGTGGTCTCTT
>JAEYNO010000275.1 GCA_023412515.1 Actinomycetes bacterium | reverse complement strand
GCACGTAGCCGGGCGCGGTCGGCGCGGACCCGTCCGGCGCGGGAGTGCCCGGGGTCGCGGCACCGGGAGTGGCGGCGGGGGGAGCCGCGGGTCCCGGGATGCCGGCGCCCGGGGTGCCGGTCGGGTTCGCACCGGGAGCGGTCGGGTTCGGGGTCGTGGGCGCCGGGCGGTCGCCCGGCGGGGTCGTGCGGTCGTCCATGGTTCCTCCTGTCGGCGCCCCTGCGGCGCCCGCTGACCCCAGGACACCGCACGCTCCCGAACGCGGGCTGGGGCGGACCTCGGCGCCACCTGTGCACGTGTGGGTGGCGTGCCGCACGATGGGCGGATGGACCTGCCGGTGATGCCGCCCGTCGCGCCGATGCTCGCGAAGTCCGTCAAGGAGATCCCGGACGTGGGGCACGTCGAGCCCAAGTGGGACGGGTTCCGCACGATCGTCTTCCGCGACGGCGACGAGGTCGAGCTGGGCAGCCGCAACGAGAAGCCGATGACGCGGTACTTCCCCGAGCTCGTCGAGGTGCTGCGCGCGAACCTGCCGGACCGGTGCGTGGTCGACGGCGAGATCGTGCTGGTCACGGGCGACCGGCTCGACTTCGACGCGCTGCAGCAGCGCATCCACCCCGCGGCGAGCCGCGTGAAGCTGCTGTCCGAGCAGACGCCCGTGTCGTTCGTCGCGTTCGACCTGCTGGCGCTCGGCGACGAGGACCTCACGGGCCGCCCGTTCGCCGAGCGCCGCGCGCTGCTCGTGCAGGCGCTCGCCGACGCGCGCCCGCCCGTGCACGTGACGCCCGCGACCGGTGACCTCGCCGAGGCGCGGCGCTGGTTCGAGCAGTTCGAGGGCGCGGGCCTCGACGGCGTCGTCGCCAAGCCGCTCGACGGCACGTACCAGCCCGACAAGCGCGCGATGTTCAAGATCAAGCACGAGCGCACGGCGGACTGCGTGGTCGCGGGCTTCCGCTGGCACAAGACGGGCGACGTGGTCGGGTCGCTGCTGCTGGGCCTGTGGGCGGACGACGGCCACCTGCAGCACGTCGGCGTGAGCGCGTCGTTCCCCATGGCGCGCCGCCGCACGCTGCTCGACGACCTCGCGCCGTACCGCGACGTCGACCTCGCCGAGCACCCGTGGGGCGGCTGGGCCGACCAGCAGGCGCACGCCGGGCAGCGCATGCCGGGCGCCGTGAGCCGCTGGAACGCGACCAAGGACCTGTCGTTCGTGCCGCTGCGACCCGAGCTGGTCGTCGAGGTGGCCTACGACCACATGGAGGGCGACCGGTTCCGGCACACCGCGCAGTTCCGCCGCTGGCGCCCCGACCGCGACCCGCGCTCGTGCACGTACGCGCAGCTCGACGAGCCCGTGCGGTTCGACCTCGCAGAGATCCTCGGCACCTGACGCACCGCGGCTCGCACGTAGTGCAGCGCACGTCTCGTGCCCGGGCGGACCACCGACCGCACACCCGGGGCACCGCCGCGTCACTACGGTGTCGGCCGTGGCACGCGGAGGAGATCAGAGGACGCCGGAGGTCGACCCACGGGTCGCCTCACGCGCCGCCGGCGTCCCGTGGCGCTCGCTGCCCTGGTGGGCGCCCGTCACCGCGCTCGTCGTGTCCCTCACGGCTCGCACCCTGGGGCCGTCGGGCGACAGCGGCTCGCTGGTCTCGGCCGTGGTCACGGCGGTCGCCGTCGTCGTGATGCTCGTCGGCACGTGGCGCCTGACGTCGGGCCCGCGGTGGGCCCGCTGCTACGACACGACCGTCACGTCCGTGTGGTGGTCGTTGGGGCTCGGCCTGGTCCACGCCTGTCTGCTGGGGGTCGTCGCGGCGACGGTCGGCTTCGAGTCGCCGTGGGGCGACGCGCTGCTCGTCGCGACCGGCGTCCACCTGGTGTGGCCCGTCGCGGCTCTGGCCGTGGGCGTCCCGGCGATGCTTCTCGGCGGCATCGCGCTGCTCGCCCGCGTCGCGGCGCGGTCCGTCGGCGGGGACCGCGTCGTGGCCATCGGCGTCGTCGTCACCCTCGCCGGGCTCGCCCTGCTGATCGGAGGCGGCACGGTCGACGCCCTGACGGCCGCCGAGTCCCGTGACGGGCCGACCCGCGGCTTCCTCCCGCTGCTGGTCCACGCGTGGACGCGGCCGGGCCCGGGGCCGATGACCGCCCGGGCCGGGTCGATCACCGCGCTCGTCGGGATCGTCACGATGCTGCTCGGCTTCCGTGTGCCTCCCCGGGCGGGCGAGGTCACACCCGCAGCAGCACCGCCACCGTGACGACGACGGTCGCCAGGACCTCGCCCGCACCGATCGGTCCGGGCCGCAGCCGCGGCCACCGCCACGGCACGATGACGGCACGCAGCACGAGCAGCACGCCGACCACGCCGAGCACGGGGTCGAGCAGCGCCCCGAGCACCGCGACCACGACGTGGTACGCGACGGACAGGCGGCGCACCCGCGGGTCGTCGCGGTCGCGGATGAGGCTCTTGACGTACGGCACGGTGCCGAGGAAGTACGCGGCCAGCACGGCCGTCGCGGTCCACAGCCGCGCCGGCGCGGCGACCGTGACGCCGAGGCCCGCGGCGACGGGCGCGAGGAGCGCGGCGGCGAGGATCGTCACTGCGACGTTCCACCACGACCGGTCGGCGCGCCGCAGCGACGCCACGAGGCTCACGCCCAGCAGCACCGCCAACGCCGGCGCCCACAGCAGCAGCCGCGGAGCCGACGCCACGAGCGCGGCCAGCAGCACGACACCGGCACTCCCGTACACGAGGACCGGGCGCACGTACCGCACGCGGCGTCCCGACCGCAGCCAGATCCCCGCGGCGTGGTACGCGAGGTACCCGACGAGCCACGCCGCCATCAGCAGCGCGTGCCGCCACGTCCAGCCGGCCATCGTGGCGCCGACCACCGGCGGCACCACGAGCATCGCCCACGCCCCGTGCTGCCGCGGCACCCAGCCCTGCGACGGCCGGCGGCGTCGCGCGGTCCGTGGCGCGCTCGCCGTCACGGACGTCGGCGGTGCGGTCATCGGGTCACGCTAACGGCGGGGCCGCGTCGCGTACCCGGGACGGTGGTCCCTCGCTCGGGAGCGGGCCCGCCGGTCCACCGTGCTGCCGAGCGCGTCACCGAGCCCCGCGGCCACCGACGACCGGCGACGCCGTGCAGCGTTGCGGCTGGCTGACGGCCGCAACGCCACACACTCCCCGCGCCGGACGACCCGCTCCGACGCCCGACCGCCCGGGCGCCCTCACCGACGTCGCGCCGGGCACCCCGGTCGACGCACGCGTCACGCCCGCACGTCGCACCCCGTGGCCGGGTCGCGTCAGTCCGCGAGGCCCACCACGTACCCGACGAAGAACAGGCCCACGAGCACCACCGCGACGCCGATCACGGCGTACGCGACCCAATTCGCCCCGGTCGACCCGGTGCGCGGCTGCCGGTCCGACGCACCCGACGTCGACGACTCCCCCGGCGGCGTGTCCCCGGGCGCGACCGACCCGCCGGGCTCGAGGCCGGGCGTGGTGTCGGGGTCCGGGTCGGGCGTACTGGCCGTCATGCGGGTCCTCTCGTCGGCGTCCCCTCCACGCTCGCCCGCGGACGCCCGGTCGGCAACCCGAACGCCCCGCGCGCGCTCACGCGCCGCGCAGCTCCAGCAGCTCGGCGTCGAGCGCGATCTCGGTGTCGAGCGTGACGTACCCGCGGTCCTCGAACAGCACGGTGACACGCTCGGCCTCGACGACGCTCACGGTCCCGCGCCCGAACTCGGCGTGCCGCACGAGCTGCCCCGGCCGCACGCGGGAGCCACCCGCGGGCAGCGACGTGCCCGCGTCGCAGCTGTCGCAGCGCCCGCAGGGATCGCGCCGCTCCTCGCCGAGCAGCTCGAGCAGCAGCCGCCGCCGGCAGTCGGTCGTGCCGGTGTACGTGCGGACCAGCTCGACGCGCGACGCCTCGAGCCGCTCGCGGCGTTCCCGCTCGGCCCGCACGTCGCGCAGCAGCGCGCGCACGCCCGTGCCGGGCACGGCGACGAGCTCGCCGTCGCGGACCTCGACGGCGCCGGCCTGCTGCAGCGTCGCGGACGCGCGGGCCACGGTCCGCCGGCCGAGGCC
>JAEYNO010000029.1 GCA_023412515.1 Actinomycetes bacterium | reverse complement strand
CTGCGCGACCACGTCGTGGTCGCGCAGCGCCGCGACGGCCGTGGCGAGGTCCGCGTCGTCCGTCAGGTCGCCGTCCAGCAGCGCGAGGACGTCGCGGTCCGCCGCGCCGGCCGACGCCGCCGCGACCCGCGACCGCAGCAGCAGGGCGGGCATCGTCGGGACCCGCTCGCGCAGGTCGGTGCCGGGGGTCTTGCCCGTCACCGTGCCGTCGGACGTGAGGTCGATGACGTCGTCGGCGAGCTGGAACGCCACGCCGATGGTCTCGCCGAACTGCGTGACCGTGCGCACCACCTCGGGGCTGCACCCCCCGAACATCGCCCCGAAGCGCGCGGACGTCGCGATGAGCGACGCGGTCTTGTCGGAGAGCACCTGCAGGTAGTGCGCCACCGGGTCCTCGTCCGCACCGGGGCCCACCGTCTCGTGGAGCTGGCCCAGGCACAGCCGCTCGAACGTCTGCGCCTGGATGCGCACGGCCTCCGGCCCCAGCCCCGAGACGAGCGACGACGCGCGGGCGAAGAGCAGGTCGCCGGTGAGGATCGCGACCGAGTTGCCCCAGACCTCGTGCGCCGCAGGCGCACCGCGGCGCACCGGCGCCGAGTCCATGACGTCGTCGTGGTACAGCGTCGCAAGGTGGGTCAGCTCGACCACGGCGGCCGCGTCGACCACCTCACGGCGCGCGCCGTCGCCGAGCTCGGCGGTCAGCAGCGCGAGCAGCGGGCGCAGCCGCTTGCCGCCCGCGTTCACGAGGTGGCTCGACGCGTCGTGCGCGATCGGGTCGGCGTACGTGACGGCGGTGCGCAGCAGCTCCTCGACGAGACCGAGGCGCCCCGTCAGGCGCTCGGCGAGCGCGGCGTCGTGCAGCGGAAGGGCAAGAGCGGTCGTCACGGGACGAACCTATCCGCACCCTGGCGCGGTCGCGGAACCGGGAGCGGGTGGTGTCCGATCGCTCCCGGTTCGCGCAGCCACGGCGCGGACGTCACGGCAGCAGGACCGCCACCGAGGCGATGGCGTCCAGGACGGGCGACGGGGCCACGCCGAGCAGCACCGTGAGCACGGCGCACACCGCGACGGCGACGACCGTGAGGCCCTCGCCCGCCGCGACCGTCGTGGTCGCGCGCTCGGGCGCCGGCGCGGCCACGGCGACCCCGGCCGCGGCGGTCTGCGTGGCCCCCTCGGCGACGTCGTCGGACGCGACGGCGCCGACCGTCGGGGTCGCACCGCCCGGCGCGTCGTCCGCCGCGTCGTGCGGCGAGGTGAAGAACATCAGCACGATGATGCGCACGTAGAAGAACGCCGCGGCGGCGGAGGCCAGCACGCCGACGAGCGCCAGCTGCCACGCGCCGCCCTCGACGGCAGCCGAGAAGACCGCGAACTTGCCGACGAACCCGGCCGTGAGCGGGATCCCCGCGAACGACAGCAGGAACAGCGTGAACGTCACCGCCACCACGGGGTGCGTGCGGCCGAGCCCCGCCCACTGCGGCAGGCGCGTGGCCTCGCCCAGCAGCGTGGTCGTGCCGTCCTCCCCCGGGCCCTGCTCGCGCACGAGCGAGACGAGCCCGAAGGCGCCGACCGTCGCCGCGCCGTACGCCAGCAGGTAGAAGAGCACAGCGATCAGGCCGGCGTCGTCGAGCGCGACGACGCCCGTGAGCACGAAGCCCGCGTGCGCGATCGACGAGTACGCGAGCAGGCGCTTGACGTCCGTCTGCACGAGGGCCGCGACCGTGCCCACGACCATCGTGAGGATCGCGACGACCCACAGCACGACGTCGAGGTCCCACGCCATGCCCGGGAGCATGCCGTACACGACGCGCAGCAGGGCGCCGAACGCGGCGACCTTGGTGCACGCGGCCATGAAGCCGGTGACGGGGGTCGGGGCACCCTGGTAGACGTCCGGCGTCCACATGTGGAACGGCACGGCGCCGACCTTGAAGAACAGCCCCGCGAGCAGCATGAGCGCACCGACGACGAGCAGGCCCTCCATGCCGTTGGGCGTGGACGTCGCGGCCGCGACGTCCGCGAACCGCAGCGAGCCCGCGTACCCGTACAGCAGGCCGATGCCGAACAGCATGATCGCCGAGACGAACGCGCCGAGCAGGAAGTACTTCATCGACGCCTCCTGCGACAGCAGGCGCCGGCGGCGGGCCATGCCCGACAGCAGGTACAGCGGCAGCGACAGCACCTCGAGCGCGACGAACAGCGTCAGCAGGTCGGTCGTCGCGGGGAAGACCATCATGCCGCCGGTCGCGAACAGCAGGAGCGGGAAGACCTCGGTCTGCCGCAGCCCGCGGCGGCGCGCGAGCTCCTCGTAGTCCGAGCCGGGCACGGCCGCGGCCGCGGGGGCGAACGCGTCCTCGCCGCCCGTGACGCGGTCGGCGACCACGAGCGTGGACAGCAGCGCGAGCAGGGCGATCGTCGCCTGCAGCACGAGCGTGGGGCCGTCGACGACGAGCGAGCCGCCGAGCACGTCCGTGCCGCCCGTCCGCTCGGTGTCGGACCACAGCGCGGCGATCGCGACGAGCGAGCCCGCCAGCGCCGCGAGCGTGAGCGTGAGCTGCACGGCGCGGCGGTGCGCGGCGGGCACGAACGCCTCGACGAGCACGCCGACCACGGCGGTCAGCAGCACGACCATCACGGGGACCATCGGCCCCCACGCGATCTCGGGGACGGTGAAGCCGCTCACTGGTCGCTCCCTTCGGCACCGGCGGTGGCGATCGACACGGTCGGCGCGACGTCGTCGACGCCGACCTGCTCGAGGCTCACGTGCGCGGGTGGCCGCACGAGGTCGAGCGCGGGGCCGGGCAGGAACCCGAGCACGAGCATGAGCGCGACGAGCGGACCGATCACCCAGCGCTCGCGCGCGCCGAGGTCGTGCGTGGTCGCGAGCTCGGGACGGACGGGGCCCGTGAACACGCGCTGGTACAGCCACAGCACGTACAGCGCCGCGAGCACGACGCCGAACGTCGCGGCCACCGCGACCCCCGGGTGCCGTGCGAACGTACCGACGATCACGAGGAACTCGCTGACGAACGTCGACAGTCCGGGCAGCGACAGCGCGGACAGGCCCACCACGAGGAACAGGCCGGCCATCACCGGCACGACCTTCTGCAGGCCGCCGAAGTCGCCGATCTGCTGCGACCCCCGGCGCGCCGCGAGGAAGCCGACCAGCAGGAACAGCCCACCGGTCGAGAGCCCGTGGTTGACCATGTAGAACGACGATCCGGCGATCGACGTCGACGTGAACGCGAAGATCCCCAGGACGATGAACCCGAAGTGCGACACCGACGTGTACGCCACGAGCCGCATCATGTCCTTCTGCCCGATCGCGAGCAGCGCGCCGTACAGCACCGAGACCACCGCGAGCACGACGATCGCGGGCGCGGCCCAGCGCGACGCGTTCGGGAACAGCGGCAGGCAGAGCGTCAGCATCCCGAACGTGCCGACCTTGTCGAGCACGCCGACGAGCAGCGTCGAGGTGCCGGCCGGCGCCTGCTGCGCCGCGTCGGGGAGCCACGTGTGCACCGGGAACATCGGCGCCTTGATCGCGAACGCCAGGAAGAACGACAGGAACAGCCACTTCTCGACCGTGGGGTCGAGGGCCGTGCCGACGAGGTTCTCGGTGAGGAAGCCCTCCGGGCCGCCCGGGCCCTGCAGGTACAGCGCGATGACGCCGACCAGCATGACGAGGCCGCCGGCGAGCGAGTACAGCAGGAACTTCACCGCCGCGTAGCGCCGCTGGGCGCCCCCGAACGCGCCGATCATGAAGTACACCGGGATGAGCATCGCCTCGAAGACGACGTAGAACAGGAACACGTCGCGCGCCGCGAAGACCAGCACGATGAACGCCTCGAGCAGCAGCACGAGCGCGAGGTAGTGACGCAGCCGGTCCGTGGGCCCGTCCACCGAGCCCTGCTCGCGCCAGGCGGCGAGCACGACGAGCGGCACCAGGACCACGGACATCGCGATGAGCGCGAGCCCCACGCCGTCGACGCCGAGCGCCCACGAGACCCCGAGCGCCGGGATCCACGGGTACGTCTCGACGAGCTGGTGGGTCGCGGCGTCCGCGACGTCGAACGCGGAGAACGCGGCGACGACCAGCGCGACCTGCGCGAGGGCGAACCCGAGCGCGACGGCGCGGGTGTGGCGACGGGCGCCGGTGGGCAGGACCCACAGCGCGACCGCGCCGAGCAGCGGCAGCACCACCAGGGCGCTGAGCCAGGGGAAGTCCGACATCAGTTCTCGCTCTCCTCCGACTCGATCAGCCGCGTACGGCCAGGACGACGACCGCGAGCACGACCACGCCGACGACCATCACCGCGGCGTAGGAACGGGCGAAGCCGTTCTGCGCGCGGCGCACGAGGTCGCCGATCCCGACGGTCACGCGGGCCAGGCCGGTGACGGCGCCGTCGACGACGGCCTTGTCCCCGTAGACCAGCGACCGCGTGAGGTACTGCCCGGGCTCGACCAGCACCGCGTCGTTGACCGCGTCCTGGTAGAGGTCGACGCGCGCGGCGCGCGTGAGCACCGTGCCGACGGGCGGCACGACCGGGACGGTGGACACCGCGTACCGCCGCCACGCGAGGCCGAGGCCCAGGGCGACGGCGATGAGCGTGAGGCCGATGAGCACGGGCACGCCCAGCACGGGCTCCTCGTGCTCCGCGTGGCCCACCGACGGCTCGAGCCACGTGACGAACCCGACGGCCTGCAGCAGCCAGCCGAGCGCGACCGAGCCGACCGCGAGCACGGCCATCGGCACCCACATGAGCGCGGGCGACTCGTGCGGGTGCTGCTCCTTGCCCTCGCGCGTGGTGCTCCAGCGCTTCTGCCCCTCGAACGTCATGAAGAACAGGCGGGACATGTAGAAGGCCGTGATGCCGGCGCCCAGCAGAGCGATCGTGCCGAACACCCACGCGCGCCACGGCTGCCCGTCGACCGGCACGAACGCGGCCTCGATGATCTTGTCCTTGCTGAAGAACCCGGCGAACGGCGGGATGCCGAGGATCGCGAGCCAGCCGGCCATGAACGTGAAGTACGTGATCTTCATGTACCGGCCCAGGCCGCCGAAGCGGCGCATGTCGACCTGGTCGTCCATGCCGTGCATGACGGACCCGGCGCCGAGGAACATGCCGGCCTTGAAGAAGCCGTGCGTGACCAGGTGGAAGATCGCGAACGCGTACCCGATGGGCCCGAGGCCGGCGGCCAGCACCATGTAGCCGATCTGCGACATGGTCGACGCGGCGAGCGCCTTCTTGATGTCGTCCTTCGCGCAGCCGACGACCGCCCCGAACAGCAGCGTGATCGCGCCGATGATCGCGACGACGAGCTGCGCGGTCGGCGCACCGGCGTAGATCACGCCCGAGCGCACGATGAGGTAGACGCCCGCCGTGACCATGGTCGCGGCGTGGATGAGGGCGGAGACCGGGGTCGGGCCCGCCATCGCGTCGCCCAGCCAGGACTGCAGCGGGAACTGCGCCGACTTGCCGCAGGCCGCGACGAGCAGCGCGAGGCCGATGAGCGTGAGCGTCGACTCCGAGGCCTGCGCGACGTTCGCGTGCACGGTCGAGAAGTCCAGGCTGCCGAACGTCGCGAAGATCAGCCCCATGCCGACCAGCAGGCCGACGTCGCCGACGCGGTTGGCGACGAACGCCTTCTTGGCGGCGACCGCGTACGGCGTGTGGTGGTTCCAGAAGCCGATGAGCAGGTAGGACGCGAGGCCCACGCCCTCCCAGCCGACGAACAGCAGCGCGTACGAGTCCGCGAGGACCAGCAGCAGCATCGCCGCGACGAACAGGTTGAGGTACGCGAAGAACCGGCGCCGCGCGGCGTCGTGCTCCATGTAGGCCACGGAGTACACGTGGATGAGCGTGCCGACGAACGTCACGAGCAGCACGAACGTCAGCGACAGCGGGTCGACCCGCAGCCCGGCGTCGATGCTCAGGGCGCCCGCGTCGAGCCACGTGCCGAGGTGCACGTCGTGCACGCGCTGCTCGGCCGGCAGGCCGAGCATGCCGAGCAGCAGCACGAGGCCCACGACGAACGACCCGGCCGAGGCCAGCACGCCGAGCCAGTGGCCCCAGCGGTCGGAGCGCCGCCCGAGCAGCAGCAGCACCGCGGCCGACAGCAGCGGCAGCGCGACCAGCAGCACGGCGGCGTCGGCGCCGGGCCAGTCGGCGGCCACGACGGGCTCGACGGCCGGCACGACGGCAGGGGCCGTCAAGGAGATCAGGGTGTGCACGTCGGAGCCCCTCAGCTCTTCAGCAGGTTGACGTCGTCGACCGACGCCGAGCGTCTGGTCCGGAAGATGGTGACGATGATCGCCAGCCCGACGACCACCTCGGCGGCCGCGACGACCATGACGAAGAACGCGAGCACCTGGCCGGACAGGTTGCCGTGCATGCGCGAGAACGTCACGAGGAGCAGGTTCGTCGAGTTGAGCATGAGCTCGACGCCCATGAACACGATGATCGCGTTGCGCCGCAGCAGGACCGTCGTGGCGCCGATCGCGAACAGGATCGCGGCCAGCACCAGGTAGTGGGTGAGGCTCACCGGGCCCCCTCCTCGTCGTCGGTCTCGGTGGCGTCGGTGCCGGGTGTGCCCGGGGTCGGTGCGGTCCGGCTGTGCGGGTCGTCGACGTCGCGGTTCGACGTGAACGTGCCGGCGCCGGACGCCCAGCCGCCCGCGAGCACGCGGTCGATCCGCGCGGCGTACTCGCGCGCGTCGGCCTCCTGGCCGCGCACGCGCAGCACGCGCGGCACCGAGGCCTCGATCGGGCGGCCCTCGGGGTCGAGCGCGGGCACGTCGAGCGCGTTGTGCCGCGCGTACACGCCGGGGGCGGGCAGCGACACGGGGTAGCCGCCCTCGCGCAGGCGCCGCTCGGCGCGCTCGCGCTGGCCGACCTTGCGCGTGAGCCGCTGGCGGTGCGTCAGCACCAGGGCGCCCAGCGCGGCGGTGACGAGCAGCGCCCCGACGACCTCCATCGCGAACACGTGCTGGCCGAAGATCACGTGCGCGATCGCCGTCGGGTTGGACCCGTCGTTGACCTCCGTGATGCCGACCGGCGCGCCGTAGGTGGCGCGCCCCACGACGCCCGCGAGCACGACCGCGAGGCCGAGCCCGGCGAGGGCGCCGATCCAGCGCTGCCCGCGGATCGTCTCGACGAGCGAGTCGGAGCGGTCGACGCCCACGAGCATGAGCACGAAGAGGAACAGCATCATGACGGCGCCGGTGTAGACGACGACCTGCACGACGCCCAGGAACTCGGCGCCCTGCGCGACGTACAGGAACGCGAGCGAGATCATGACGAGCACGATCGCGAGAGCCGCGTGCACGGCCTTGCGGGCGAACAGCAGCCCGAGCGCCGCGAGCACCATGATCGGGCCCAGCACCCAGAACAGGACGGCCTCGGCCGTGCTGGTCTGACCGGAGTCGGTCAGCGCGCCGGCGGCCGCCGGCAGCACCGTGAGGACGTGGTTCACCGGGCACCCCCCTGGCGGTGCGCGCCCGCCGTGATCTCCCGCTGCGCGAGGCGCGTGGCGCCCAGGTCCGGGACGGTCGCGCCCTTGGCGCGGTTCTCCGGCAGCGTCGGGTCGTCGGGGCGGTGCTCGGCGACCCACGCGACCTGCTCGTCGGTGGTGCCGGTGACCTCGCCCCGGTAGTACTCGGTGTCGGTCGTGCCCTCGACCATGGGGTGCGGCGTGGACAGCTGCCCCTCGCGCAGCGGCGCGAGCAGGTCCTGCTTCTCCCAGATCATGCCCGGGCGGGTGGGGCCCGCGAGCTCGTACTCGTTGGTCATCGTGAGCGCGCGCGTGGGGCACGCCTCGATGCACAGGCCGCAGAAGATGCAGCGCAGGTAGTTGATCTGGTAGACGCGGCCGTACCGCTCGCCGGGCGAGAACTGCTGCTCGGGCGTGTTGTCGGCGCCCTCGACGTAGATCGCGTCCGCGGGGCACGCCCACGCGCACAGCTCGCATCCGATGCACTTCTCGAGGCCGTCGGCGTACCGGTTGAGCTGGTGGCGGCCGTGGTAGCGCGGCTTGGTGGGGACGCGCTCGCGCGGGTACTGCTCCGTGACCGTGGGCCGGAACATGTTGGAGAACGTCACGCCGAACCCGGCGACGGGCGCCAGCAGCTCGCCGAGGCCGGACCGCTTCTCGATGAGCGAGCGGTAGCCCTCGGTGGCCGGGCGGTCGACCTCGCCGCCCGTGCGGCCGGTGCGCTGCACCTGGCCGCCGGACGACGCGGGCGTCGCGCCCGGGCGGGCCTTCTTCTTGCGCTGCTCAGCCACCGCGCACCTCCAGCGGGGTCTCGGGTCCGGACGGGTCGCCCGCGTCGGTCGCGGTCGCGGCGAGGCGACGCTGCGCGCGCGGCGAGGGCGGGAGCACCTGCCCCGGCAGGGGCGGGACGGGGTAGCCGTCCGCGAAGGGGTCGATCTCCTGCGGTCCGGTCGGGCCGGGCTCGGGCGCGGCCTTCTTCTCCGGCACGAGGAACGACACGACCAGCCCGACGAGCACGAGGCCCGCGAGCACGAACAGCAGCGTCCGCAGGTCGACGTCCCACAGCTGGCGCGCGGCCTGCACGAGCGAGACGCACACGACCCACGCGAGCGCGGCCGGGATGAGGACCTTCCAGCCGATCTTCATGAACTGGTCGTAGCGGAAGCGCAGGACCGACCCGCGGATCCACACGAACAGGAACATGAACATCCAGACCTTGGCGACGAACCACAGGACGGGCCACCAGCCGGTGTTGAACATGCCGTCGTTGATCGCCGAGAGCGGCCACGGGGCGCGCCAGCCGCCGAAGAACAGCGTGGTCGCGACCGCCGAGACGTTGAGCATGTTGATGTACTCGGCGAGGAAGAACCAGGCGAACTTCATCGACGAGTACTCGGTGGTGTAGCCGCCGACCAGCTCGCCCTCGGCCTCGGGGAGGTCGAACGGCAGACGGTTCGTCTCGCCGACCATCGAGATGACGTAGATGACGAACGCGGGCAGCAGCGGCAGGAACCACCACACCGAGGTCTGGGAGTCGACGATCTGCGAGGTCGACATCGAGCCGGCCATGATGAAGACCGACACGAGGGACAGGCCCATCGCGAGCTCGTAGCTGATGACCTGCGCGGTCGAGCGCACGCCGCCGAGCAGCGGGTACGTCGAGTTCGAGGACCAGCCGCCGAGCACGATGCCGTACACGCCGACCGACGCGCACGCGAGGATGTACAGCACCGCGACCGGGAAGTCGGTGAGCTGCAGCGGCGTCACGACGCCGAAGATGCTCACCTCGGGACCGAACGGGATGACCGCGTACACGAGAAGCGAGCACAGCACCGCGATCATCGGCGCGAGGATGTAGACGAGCTTGTCGGCCGCCTTGACGGTGATGTCCTCCTTGACGAGGAGCTTCATCGCGTCGGCGAGCGACTGCAGCAGGCCGAAGGGGCCGTGCACGTTGGGGCCGGGGCGCAGCTGCATGATGCCGACCACGCGCCGCTCGAACCAGATCGCGATGAGCACGCTGGTCAGCAGGAACACGATGATCGCGACGGCCTTGAGCAGCCACACCCAGAACACGTCGTTGCTGAAGTCGGCGACGACGGGCGCGACGGCACCGTCCCCGACCGCGCTCGGCAGCGCGGCCAGCGCCGCGGGCAGCACGCTCATGCCTGCTCCTCCTCGTCCGCGCGGACACCGGCGACCGCGTCGGCGGCGTCGCCGCTCACCGGGCCGGTCGCGCCGTCCACGACCAGCGGCGCGTCCGACTCCCCCGCGCGCTCGAGGCGCACGACCGTGCCGGCGACCGCGCCGAGCACGTCGCGGACCGCCGCGCCGCGCGGGTTGGTCGGCAGCCACACCACGTGGTCCGCCATGTCGGTGACCTGCACGGGCACGGTGACGGTGCCGCGGTCGGTCGAGACGGCGACGTCGTCGCCGTCCGCGAGGCCCGCGGCCTGCGCGGTCGCGGGCGACACGCGCGCGACCGTGCGCTTGGCGGTGCCGGCGAGGTACTGCTCGCCGTCCTGCAGGCGGCCCGCGTCGAGCAGCTGGTGCCACGTCGCGAGCACGGCGTGGCCCGGCGGCACCGCGGGGGGCTCGGCCGAGGCGGTCGCGGGCGCGTCGGCGCGGGCGCCGTCCCAGCCGCCGAGGCGGTCGAGCTCGTCGTGCACGGCCGTGAGCGTCTGCAGACCGAGGTCGACGCCGAGCGCGTCGGCCAGACGGTCGAGCACCCGGTGGTCGGCGAGCTGCGTCGTCGTCAGCGCCTGCGGGAACGGACGCGGGCGCCCCTCCCACGTGACGAACGTGCCGGGCTTCTCGACCGGCGGCGCGACGGGCAGCACGACATCGGCGCGGTCGGTGACCTCGCTGCGCCGCACCTCGAGCGACACGACGAACGGGGCCGCGTCGAGCGCGGCGCGCGCGAGCACGGGGTCCGCGTGGTCGGCCGGGTCCACGCCGCCCACCACGAGTGCACCCAGGTGCCCCTCGGCGGCGGCGGCGAGGATCTCGTCCGCGCTGCGCCCGGGCGTCGCGGGCAGCTCGTCGACGCCCCACGTC
>JAEYNO010000193.1 GCA_023412515.1 Actinomycetes bacterium | reverse complement strand
GGCGGAAGCGGGCTCGCTCACCGACCTGCCGGGCGTCGGCGCGAAGACCGCCGACGTCGTCGCGCGCGTGCTCGCGGGCCGCGACGTCCCGACGCTCGACGAGCTCGAGGCGCAGGCCCGTGCCGCCGACGACGCGCTGCCCGACGCCGCCGCCCGGCTGCACGGCGCGCTGCGCGGCGACCTGCACACGCACACCGAGGCGAGCGACGGCTCGGCGTCGGTGCAGGAGATGGTGCTGGCGGCGCTCGAGCTGGGCCGCGCGTACGTCGCGGTCACCGACCACTCGCCGCGCCTCACCGTCGCCCACGGGCTCAGCGCCGCACGCCTGCGGGCCCAGCTCGACCAGCTCGCCGCGCTGCGCCCCGCGGTCGCGCCGTTCGACGTGCTGAGCGGCATCGAGGTCGACGTCCTCGACGACGGGACGCTCGACCAGGACCCCGACCTGCTCGACGAGCTCGACGTGGTCGTCGCGTCGGTGCACTCGCAGCTCCGGATGGACCGCGACGCGATGACGCGCCGCATGCTCGCCGCCGTGCGGAACCCCCGGACCGACGTCCTCGGGCACTGCACGGGGCGTCGCGTGACGGGCCGGCAGCGGCCGCCCAGCGACTTCGACGCCCGTGCGGTCTTCGACGCGTGCGCCGAGCACGGCGTCGCCGTCGAGATCAACAGCCGCCCCGACCGGCTCGACCCGCCCCACGCGCTGCTGCAGGTCGCGGTCGACGCGGGCTGCGAGTTCACGATCGACTCCGACGCGCACGCCCCCGGGCAGCTCGACTGGCTGCGCGCGGGCTGCGAGCGCGCCGCCGCGCACGGCATCGGACCCGACCGCGTGGTGACGACGCGCAGCGCGCAGGAGGTCCGCGCGCGGGGCCGACGTTGACGCGACACGCCCGTCGCGGTGCGCCGAGCGGGCTCCGCGCCGTTAGGGTCGGTGGCCGTGCGCACGCGCGTCGTGCGGCACCGCCCCGGCCGGTGATCGACCGGGGCAGCGAACCGAGTACCAAGGAGCACCCGACGTGAGCGTCAACCGCACCGAGCTCGTCCAGGCCGTCGCGGCCAAGGCCGGCCTGACCAACACCGACGCCGACAAGGCTCTCAAGGCCTTCCAGGAGGTCGTCGTGGAGCAGCTCGCCGCCGGTGGCGGCGTGTCCATCCCCGGCTTCCTCGCGGTGGCCAGCGCGGACCGCGCCGCCCGTACGGGTGTCAACCCGCAGACCGGCGAGAAGCTCGAGATCCCGGCGGGTCACCGCGTGAAGATCACCGCGGGCAGCGCCCTCAAGCGCGCCGTCCAGGGCTGACGCACGCCCCTGACGCCCCGGTCCGCCGCGTGCGGACCGGGGCGTCGTCGTGTCCGGGCACCTCGCCCGGGGCGGTGAGGACGGGCGGCGTCAGGCCCGGCCGTCCCCGGGGCGCGCCCCGGGGTCCTCGTCGGCGCGGCGCGCGATGACGTGCGGCAGCACGACCCACGCGAACGTGATGACGACGACGAGCACGCCCGCGGCGACACGACCGGCCGTGCGGGTGAGCACGACGTCGAACAGCAGCATCACCGCGCCGGTGAGCACGAGCGCGAGGGCCGCGAGCCCGCCGCGGGCGAACCGGTGGCCCGCGTCGACGAGCTGCGGCTTGAGACGGCGTCGGAACAGCAGCCGGTGCAGCGACACCGGCGCGATGATCAGCACGGTCGCGAGCGCCGCGAGCACCACCAGCACGAGGTACAGGTCGCGCTGGTACGCGTCGAGGTCGGCGAACCCCGACTGGAACGGGATGGTCAGCAGGAAGCCGGTGAGGATCTGCGCCCCCGTCTGCGTCACGCGTAGCTCCTGCAGCAGCTCGTCCCAGTTGCGGTCCATGCGCTCGGTGTAGGTCTCGTGCCGGCCGTCGCCCGGGACGTCGGCATCCGGGTCGGGCCCGGGTCCGTCGGGGTCGGTGCGGGTCATGCCGTCCTCCTGCGCTGCGTCGGGCTGCACGGATCATGCCCGCGCGGTCGCGGCGGCGCACGACGAGCACCCGACCACGCCTGCGCGTCGGCGAGACTGGTGCCGTGACCGACCCGCAGCCCGCCCGCCACTTCGCCTCCGACAACTACGCCGGGGTGCACCCCGAGGTCCTCGACGCGATCGTCGCCGCCAACGTCGGGCACGTCCCCGCGTACGGCGACGACCCCTGGACCGAGCGCCTGCAGGACGTCGTGCGCGGCCACCTCGGCGAGACGGCGACCGCCTACCCGGTGCTCAACGGCACGGGCGCCAACGTCGTCGCGCTGCAGGCGATGCTGCCGCGCTGGGGCGCGGTCGTGTGCACCGAGGCCGCGCACGTCCAGAACGACGAGAACGCGGCACCCGAGCGCGTCGGAGGCCTCAAGCTCCTCACGGTCCCCGCACCGGACGGCCGCCTCACGCCCGAGCTGGTCGAGCGGCAGGCGTGGGGCTTCGGCGACGTGCACCGCGCGCAGCCCGGCGTCGTGTCGCTCACGCAGTCCACCGAGCTCGGCACCGTGTACACGCCCGAGCAGGTGCGCGCGCTGTGCGACCAGGCCCACGCGCTCGGCATGCGCGTGCACGTCGACGGTGCGCGGCTCGCGAACGCGGCCGCGAGCCTCGGGCTGCCGCTGCGCGCCCTGACGACGGACTGCGGCGTCGACGTCGTGTCGCTCGGCGGCACCAAGAACGGGCTGCTGCTCGGCGAGGCCGTCGTCGTGCTCGACCCGGCCGCTGTCGACGGCGTGGGGTACCTGCGCAAGTCCGGCATGCAGCTGGCCTCGAAGATGCGGTTCGTGTCGGCGCAGCTCGTCGCGCTGCTCGAGGGCGACCTGTGGCTGCGCTCGGCCACGCACGCCAACGCGATGGCCGCGCGCCTGCGCGCCGGCGTCGACGCGATCGGGAACCTCGACGTCACGCAGCCCACCGAGGCGAACGCGGTGTTCGTCCGCCTGCCGGCCGCGGTCGCGGCCGAGCTGCGCCGTCGCTGGCGGTTCTACGACTGGGACCACGCCGACGGCACCGTGCGCCTCATGTGCGCGTTCGACACCACCGAGCAGGACGTCGACGACCTGCTCGCGGCGCTGCGGGACGCGCTCGCGCGCGCCTGACCACCGGCCTCGCCCGACGCGACGACCCGTCACCCCATGACCAGGTGACGGGCCGTCGCGCGCACGGTCGCGCGCGCGGTCAGGCGGTGGTGCAGGCCGCCCCGTCGAGCGCGAACCCGGACGCCGCACCGGGCGTGCCGCCGCCGTGCGACGCGTTGAACCCGATCTCGGCCGTGCCGCCGCTCGCGAGCGCACCGTTCCAGGCCGCGCTCGTGACCGTCACGGTGGACCCGGTCTGGGACCACGTGCCGCCCCAGCCCTGCGTCACCGTGACGCCGGCGGGGAGCGTGAAGCGCAGCGTCCAGGCCTGCCGCGCCGCGCCCGTGTTCGTCAGCCGCACCGCACCCGTCAGCCCCGAGCTCCACGAGCTCGCGGTGTAGCGCACCGTGCACGAGCCCGTCGGGGTGGTGGGGCTCGCGGTCGGCGTGGGCGTGGTGGTCGGGGTGGGGGTGACGCTCGGCGTCGGCGTCGGCGTCGGCGTCGGCGTCGGGGTGGGGGTGGACGTCGGCGTGGGAGAGGCCGTCGGGGACGGGCCGCCGCCCGTGGCCTGCGACAGCGAGATGCCGGTCGTGCTGCCGGCGCCGCCGAGCGGCACGTCGTGATCGAGGCCCACGAACTTGCCGCCCTGCTGCCACAGCGCGGGCTTCAGCAGCGCGTACTTCTCCTCGTCCCACGTCGCCCAGTCGTAGCCGAGCAGACCACCGGTGTCGCCGGAGTTCGGGTTGAGCACCCAGAACGTGTGGCTCAGGCGACGGTCGGCGATGAGGTCGCGCAGCGCGACCATCCAGCGCTCGTTGCGGCCGCCGTCCATGAACCCGCCCCACTCGCCGATGAGCAGCGGCGCGGTGTTCTCCTTGTGCAGGTACAGCCAGTTCGGGTCCCACACGTCGCGCTCGAGGCTCGCGCGGTCGAAGTCGCCCGCGAACCACTTCTGCTCGTACACGAGCGGTCCGTAGTCGTGCGGCGAGTACACGAGCTGGTCCTGGTTCGCGCCGAGGTCGATGGGGAAGTCCCGCACGCCGCGCAGGTTCCCGCCCCACCAGGTGCCGTGGTAGTCGGTCAGGCCGGTCGACGTCCACGGGACGCCAGCCTTGGGGTAGATCTCGACGCCCTCGACGAACACCAGCCAGTTCGGGTTGATCGCGAGCACCTTGCGCGACGCCGTCTCGGCGAAGTGCTTGAAGTTGTCCTTGTCGGTCGACCCGTCCCACTTGGCGCGCTCGGTCGAGCCCTGCGTGCCGTGCGGCTCGTTCTTGATGTCCGCGCCGATGATCGTGTCGTCGTCCTTCCAGCGCGTCGCGGCCCACTCCCACCCGGTGTACACGTCCTCGGTGGTGATGGTGCCCTTCCACCACACGGGGTGGACGTGGCCGGAGTTGTCGGCCTCGGCGCTGTGGACGTCGAGGAAGACCTTGAGGCCGTACTCCTCGCACATGTCGAGCCACTTCTCGAAGATCTGCAGGCTGTTGAGGCCCGCCAGCTCCGGGTTGGCGTACTCGTTGACGTTGGGCTTGAGGAAGGTGCCGGCCTTCCACTCGAGCAGCAGCTGCGTCGAGATCGGCACGCGCACGACGTTCATGCCGCGGTCGGCGATGCCCTTGGTCAGCGTGCGCATGTTCGCCGACCACAGGCCGTGGAAGACGCGCTCGGAGGCGTTGAAGCCGAACCAGTTGACGCCGGTCAGCCACACCTCCTTGCCGGAGGCGTCGACGATCTGGTTGCCGCGCGTGTGCAGCCAGTCGGGTGTCGCGGCCGCCTGCGCGGGGGCCGCGGACAGCGCGAGGGGGAGGGCGAGGGCGCCGGCGGCGAGGACGCCGCCGAGCGCGGTGCGCAGGCGGCGCACGCGTGAGCTGGTCACGGTTCTCCTGGGTGCGAGGGATGGGTCGGGGGAGCGGGCCGTCGGTGGCGGACCCGCCGCGAAGGGCCCTCCCGGAGCGGTCCGGGAGGGCCCTTCGTCGTCACGTCGGACGCGTCAGCGCCCGGGGCTCGTCAGCCCACCTGGCAGGTGGTGCCGTTGAGCGTGAAGGACGTCGGCGCCGTGTTGGTGCCCGAGTGGGTGCCGTTGAAGCCGATGTCCACCGACGCGCCCGGTGCGAGCGCACCGTTCCACGCGGCGTTGGTCGCCGTCACCGTGGAGCCGGACTGCGCCCACGTGGCGCTCCAGCCCTGCTGGACGGTCTGACCGTTCGCGAACGAGAACCGCAGCGTCCAGGCCGACAGCGCGGACGTCCCCGTGTTCTTCACGCGGACCGACGCCGTGAAGCCCGAGTTCCAGCTGCTGGCCGTGTAGCTGACGCTGCACGTGCCGCCCGGGTTCTGCGTGGGCGTGGGCGTGGGGGTCGGCGTGACGGTCGGCGTCGGGGTCGGGGTGACCGTCGGCGTCGGCGTGGGCGTGGGCGTCGGGGTGACCGTCGGCGTGGGCGTCGGCGTCGGGGTCGGCGTGACCGTCGGCGTGGGCGTCGGGGTCGGCGTGGGCGTCGTGCCGTCGGCCGGGATCACCGGGTACGCGTTCTTGACCAGAGTCTTGAACTGCGCCTCGAACCACTGGCCCGCCAGCGGGGCGTCGGGCGTGGCGCCCGTCGGGAGGTTGCTCAGCTTCGGGGCGACGTAGGTCGGGTCGCACATGCGGTCGAAGCTCTTGCCCTGGTCGTTCGGGATCTCCTTCGACGCGCCGTCGGACTCGCCCGGGGGCTTGATCCACACGTACGCGTCGAGGTACGAGTCGGCCGGCGCGTCGGCCGGCGTGGCCCGCGGCAGCTCGCCGATGCCGGCGCCCAGCGGGTTGCACCACGCGCCGCGGTGGTTGCGGCGGTCGATGCGCGACTCGTCGACGTAGGTGTCGACGTTGGTGCTGGTCGAGACCTTCGTCGGACGGTCCGGACCGCCCCAGCCGTTGCGCGACGTGTCGATGAGCATGCCGGTCGACGCCGGGAAGCCCTCCGCGACGAGGAGCCGGTGCAGCTGCGCGGTCCACGCGTGCTCGCCGAAGTCCGGGTTCCACTCGTAGAACTTGGCCGAGCGGACCTGCGCCGAGCCGACCTGGAGGTTCGGGTTCGGCAGGAACGGCTCCGCGAGCGGCGTGGAGTTCGCGGTGTTCGTGACGAACCCGTCGATCGACGCGAAGCCCTTCTTGGTGCTCTTCGCGACCTCCGCGAACAGCTTGGCGGTCGGGCCCGAGTTGGAGTCCCAGCCGAGCCAGCCCGAGTGCGCCGCGTCGAGGTACGTGTAGACGTTCGGCAGCGTCTTGAGCTCGTCGAGGGCGTACTTCACCCCCTCGCGGTAGTACGGCGCGGACTGCTGGCAGGCCTGCTCGGAGATGTTCGTCACCAGGTTCGGCAGCGAGTCGGGCTCGATGGTCGCCGCGATCCGCAGGTCCTGGTA
Source organism: Actinomycetes bacterium (assembly GCA_023412515.1). Taxonomy (GTDB): domain Bacteria; phylum Actinomycetota; class Actinomycetes; order Actinomycetales; family Cellulomonadaceae; genus Cellulomonas. The sequence continues at coordinate 4,694 of JAEYNO010000193.1, read as the reverse complement.
CTTCGGGTCGGACAGCAGGTCGACGATCGGGTCGATGTACTCCGTCTGGTAGCGCGTGAGACCGGCCGCGGTGGCGGGCAGCTCGCCGTTCGACGCGAGCGCGAAGCAGTCGCGCCCCGGCAGGTTGTAGATCACGAGGTTGAAGACCAGCGGCTGGCTGCCGGACTTCTGCTTGAGCGCCTCGTCGAGGTGGAACTTCAGGCCGTTGCCGTCCGCGTTGCCGGTGATCGCGCTGATGCGGTCCATCCACACGGCGGTCGGCTGCTTGGCCACCGTGCGCATCTGGGCCGCCAGCGTCGGGTCGCCGGCACGTGTGGCAGCGCTCTCAACCGTCGCCGCCCACGTGGGGTTCACGTACTGCTTGGCGCCGGCGTACGGGTTGTCGACGTGCGCCTCGGCGGCCGTGGCCGCCGTGCTCGCGAGCGTCAGCGGCACTGCGACGAGCGCCGTCGCCGTCGCCGCGGTCGCGACGGCGCGCCAGCGCCGTCGAGCCGTTCGATTGCCGTGTGTGGACACGGGTCCTCCGCAGGGTCGGTGGTCGTACCCGGCCCTCGGCGGCAGCGGGTACGCGTCGCCCAGGACGAGTCCTCGGCGACTGCTGCGCATTCCTTCACGACGCGGCGTCGCCGGGATCGTCGCGAATCGTTTAGGGACTGTCGCGTTACCCAATCGTTATCCGAGGTTCACCCGGTGCGATGTGCGTCTTCGCAGGTCAGGGCGAAGTGAACGCTCACTCCAGGCGTCGCGGCCGCGGCGGTGCCGCCACGTCGAGCGGCGCGATCACCGCGAGCGCGGACCAGTGCTGCCGCGCACCGCCAGGCCGCCGACCTCGATGTGGCGCACGGGCGACGGCTGCTGGTCGAGCACCGCCAGCACGGCCTCGCCGACGGCCGTGCCCAGGTCGGCGTGCACCGCGGGCAGCGCCGTGATGGACGGCGTCGCGAGCCGGCACAGCGGAGAGTCCGACAGCGCGACCACCGACACGTCCCACGGGACCGCCAGTCCGGTGCGGCGCGCGACGTCGAGCGCGGCCACGGCCATGTGGTCGGTGTCGAACACGACGGCCGTCGGGGGCTGGTCGCCGGTGAGCAGGCGCCGCGCGGCGGCGGCCGCCTCCTCGGGCGAGCCGGCCGTCGGCTCGTGCACCAGCACCGCGCCGCCCGCGTCGAGCGCGTGCTGCAGCCCGGCCGTCCGCGCGCGGGTCCGCAGCAGCGCGGCCGGCCCGGTGACCACGCCGACGCGTCGGTGCCCGAGCTCGATGAGGTAGCGCCCGACCCGCTCCGCGGCGAGCTCGTCGTCGACGTGGACGTTCGCGACCTCGCCCGGCACGTCGCCGCCGCCGACCACGACGGCCGGGATCCGCAGGCGCCGCAGCGCGTCGAGCCGAGGGTCCTCGGCGCGCACGTCCGTGACGACCATGACGTCGAACCGCCGCTCGGCCCACCACTCGGCGTAGAGGCCGACCGCCGCCGGCAGGTCCTCGACCACCTGGAGCACGAGCGCGAGCCCGCGCGTCGCGAGCACCTCCTGGAGCGCGACCACGAGCTCCAGGACGTGCGCGCCGTACCCGGCCGGGCCCGTCAGGCCGCGGTCGACGACGAGCCCGACCGCCCGGGGCCCCGACCGCATCGAGCGCGCGGCCGCGCTCGGGCGCCACCCGAACTCGTCCGCGACGCGCAGCACGCGCTCGCGCGTCGCGGCCGACACGCCGGGGCGGCCGTTGAGCGCGTACGACACGACGGCGATCGACACCCCCGCGGCCTTCGCGACGTCGGTGATGGTCGGACGGCGGGCCCCGGGGCCGCCGACGACGGGCTGCGCCCCGGTCGCGGGAGAGACAGCATCTTTGCCGGTGTCATGTGCAGGAGTGACCACGATCACCTAGTCTTGCGCCCGTTGCGGGTGAAATGCATCAGCTCGGCTCCGACGGCGTGGGCGAGAGGTGGGACATGGTGACGGTCCGACGGGGGGTTCCCGCCACGGTGCGACGGACGATCGGCGTGCTGTCGCCGGTCGTCGGCGGGTTCTACTTCGGGGCGCTGATCGCCGGCGTGGCGCGTGCCGCGCGCGGAGCCGGCCACCGGGTCGTCGCGGTCCAGACGTACCCCGCGGGGCTCGACCGCGAGCGCTACCCCGACGAGTCGGTCCTCGACACGCCGGTCGCGCTGGGCGCGGTCGACGGGCTCGTCGTCATCGGCAAGTCGCTCAGCGCCGAGCGGCTCGCGGCCGTGCGCGAGTGGGGCGTCCCGGTCGTCCTCATCAGCGAGGACCCGGCCCACCCCGACGACCCCGTCGTCGTGCCCGACAACGTGGGCGGGGTCCGGGAGGCGGTCGAGCACCTGCTGTGGCACGGCCACACCGCGATCGGGTTCCTGGGCAACCTCGGCCAGCGTGACATGCGCGAGCGGTTCGCGGCCTACCGGTCGACGCTCGCCGAGCACGGCATCGAGTCGGACGACGCGTGGTGGTACGAGGCGTCGGACAACCAGGAGCTGGGCGGCGCCGACGCGGCCGCGCGCATGCTCGCGGCGGGCACGCCGACGACCGCGGTCATCGCCGCGACCGACCGCAACGCGGTCGGGTTCCAGCGGGCCCTGCGCTCGCACGGGCTCGTGCTGCCGCGCGACCAGGCCGTCGTGGCGTTCGACCACGCCGACTCGGGCGCGCGCGTCAGCCCGCGGCTGTCGACCGTCGACCCGCACTTCGGGCGCGTCGGGGAGCAGGCCGTGCACCTGCTGCTCGCGCGCATGCACGGTGACGACGTCGCGCCCGGCGAGCACCGCGTCGCGTCGTCCCTCGTGGTCCGCGAGTCGTGCGGGTGCACCGAGGTGACGTCCCCCGCGACGGCGGTGCCGGTCGACGAGTTCGACGAGGACGCCGTCGGGGGAGCGCTCCTGCGCCGGCTCGCGGACGTCGCGTTCGCCGGTCCCGTCGGGTCCGGTGCGGCGCGGCGCTCGGGTCACGACGCGCGCGAGGCGTGGTGGCGGGCGGTGGAGGAGCCCCTCGACGTGGCGGCCGAGCGCGGGACGGCCCCGGCACCCGTCGCGCTCGGGCGGCTGTCGGACCTCACGGCGGCGCTGCAGCCGCACCCCGAGGCGCTCGAGCAGATGGTGACGGTGCTGCGTGCGGTCGAGTGCCGCCGCGTCGCGGCGCTCCCGCCGGCGCGCGCCGACAACGCGCCCGCGCTGCGTCGCGCGGTGACGGACGTGCTGCTCGCGGTGACGAAGGGCTGCACGCGCGCGATGCTCGCGCGCAGCGGCCAGCTCGAGCGCACGATCGTCGACCAGTACGAGGTCGACATGGACCTGCTGCGCGGCGACGGCGCCAGCCCGCGCGCGCTGGGCTGGCTGCCGCGGGGCGTGCGGGGGCACGCGTGCCTCGGTCTGTGGGCCAGCAACGACCGCGGGCCGGGCGACCGGGAGATGGAGATCGTCGGCGTGCACGACACCACGGGAACGCTCTCGCGGCTCGTGGGCGTGCGGACCACCGCGAGCCAGTTCCCCCCGCCGGCGCTCACGCGGGCCGGCACGGTCGGCTCGAACGAGCTGACGTTCGTCGTCCCCGTGACGTTCGGCGGCAGCGACTGGGGCCTGCTCGCGATCGACGGCACCGTCGAGACCCGGTCGACGCAGCCGCGGGACCGGTTCAACCACTGGGCGGCCCTGCTCGCGGTCGCGCTCGACCAGGAGCGGCTGCTGGCGTCGCTGCGCGAGCAGCGCAAGGCGCTCGAGCAGGCCGCCGCGCGCGAGCGCGCTCTCGCCGACACGGTCCGCGAGAGCGAGGAGCGGTACGCGCTGGCGTCGATGGCCGCGCACGACGGCACGTGGGACTGGGACGTGTCGGCGGGCACGGTCTACTACTCGCCGCGCTGGAAGCAGACCCTCGGCTACGCGGACGACGTGATCGGCGACCAGCCCGCCGAGTGGCTCGAGCGCGTGCACCCGGCGGACCGGGACGAGCTGTCCGCGGCCATCGCGGCGCAGCTCGGGGGCGGCGGCACGCCGCTGGAGCTCGAGCACCGCGTGCGCACGCAGTCGGGCGACTACCGCTGGATGATGTGCCGGGCCGTCACGGTGCTCGACGACGCCGGCTGCCCAGCCCGGCTCGTGGGCACCCTCGTAGACGTGACGGAGCGCAAGGAGGCCGAGATCGCGCTGCAGCGCGACGCGCTGCACGACCCCGAGACCGGGCTCGTCAACCGCCTGCTGCTGCTCGACCGGCTGGGGGCCGCCCTGCTGCGCTGCCGACGGTCGCCCTCGTACGACTGCGCGGTCGCGCTCGTGCGCGTGCAGGAGCGCATCGGCGACGAGGACCACGGCCCGGACGTGCACCGCGAGGTCGTGCGTCAGCTGCGCCGCCCGCTGCGGGAGGGCGACACCACCGCGCGCACGGCCGAGGACGACTTCGTGATCCTCGTGGACGACGTCGGGCCGGACGGCATGCCCGAGCGGCTCAAGGAGCTGCTCGAGCGCCTGCGACGGGACGTCGGGCCGCGGCTCGCGGTCGGTGTGCTGGGCTCGGTGCGTGGCCTGCGCGACGCGCACGAGGTGCTCCGCGAGGTGGAGATGGTGCTGCTGCGCGCGCAGGCCAGGACGGACCCGCGGACCGCGCTGCGCTGAGCCGGGGCCCGGCCCCGCAGGCTCGGCTGCCGCGACGCCGGACGGCTCGAGGGGCGCCACCGCACGGTGGCGCCC
>JAEYNO010000025.1 GCA_023412515.1 Actinomycetes bacterium | reverse complement strand
CCGCGACGTCGTCCGGCCCGTCGGCCGCCGCGCGGCGCAGCACGTCGACCAGCACCGCGCGCTTGGCGAGGCGCGACCGGGTCGCGGCGACGCGGGCGGACGCGTCGGCGACGTCGTCGAGCAGCATGCGCCCATCCTCGCCCGCGCCACCCACACCCGCCCGACGGGTGCCGGCCTGCGCCCGTCGTCTCACGGCGAAGCGGCCGTGACCGGATCGCCCTCTCACCGGCTGGGCGACTGGATCGCCCTCTCACCGGGTGGGCGACTGGATCGCCCTCTCACCGGGTGGGTGGGTGACTGGATCGCCCTCTCACTGGGTGGGCGACTGGATCGCACTCTCACCGGTTGGTGAGAGTGCGATCCAGCACCCTCTGGCCGAGGGGCGGGCACTCGGTGGCGGTCACGGCGACGGCGCCGTGACCGCATCGCCCTCTCACGGGGTGGTGAGAGGGCGATCCAGTTCGGTCAGGCCGAGGGGCGGGCACTGCCTGCCGGATCTCGCGGCGACGGCGCCGTGACTGGATCGCGCTCTCGCGGGTGGGCGAGGTGGCTGGATCGCGCTCTTGCGGGTGGGCGAGGTGGCTGGATCGCGCTCTTGCGGGTGGGTGGGGTGACTGGATCGCGCTCTCGCGGGTGGGTGGGGTGACTGGATCGCGCTCTCGCGGGTGGGTGGGGTGACTGGATTGCCCTCTCGCGGGGTGGTGGGAGGGCGATACGGTTCGGTCAGGCCGAGGGGACCGGGCAGGCGACGCCGGTGGAGTGCACCGGGCAGTAGCCTGCCGGGTTCTTCTTCAGGTACTGCTGGTGGTAGTCCTCGGCGTAGTAGAAGGTGCCGGCCTCCTCGACCGGGCGGATCTCCGTGGTCACGTCGCCGTAGCCGCGGGACTTGAGCACCGGCGCGAACGCGTCGCGCGTCTCCTGCGCGGCCGCGCCCTGCTCGGGCGTCGTGAAGAACACCGCCGAGCGGTACTGCGTGCCCACGTCGTTGCCCTGGCGGAAGCCCTGGGTGGGGTCGTGCTCCTCCCAGAAGTGCCGCAGCAGGTCGACGTCGGACAGCACGGTCGGGTCGTACGCGACCATCACGGTCTCGGTGTGGCCCGTGCGGCCCGTGCACGTCTCCTCGTACGTCGGGTAGGGCGTGAAGCCACCCATGTAGCCGACGGCCGTGGTGACGACGCCGGGCAGCTGCCACGCCTCCTTCTCGGCGCCCCAGAAGCACCCCGAGGCGAGGTACAGCACGCGCGTGCCGTCGGGCCAGGGGCCCTGCAACGGCGTGCCCAGCACCGCGTGCGTCGACGGGACCGCGTAGGGGTACCCGTCCCGTCCCTTGAGGGCGTGCTCCGCGTCCACCATCGTGGTGCGCAGCGACGAGCCCAGCAGCGTCTCGAACAGCGAGGCCATGACCGTCTCCTTGTCGTCGGGTCCACGACGTGCAACAGGCGTACCGCGGCCCGTGTTCCGCGTGCCGTGCGCCACCACCAGCGTGTGCGCCTGCGCTCGCGCACGCACCACGGCCTAGCCTGGGGGCGTGACCCACGACCCGCTCGCGCAGCCCCACGACTGGTCCGCCGCCGGCTTCTCGACCCGCGCCATCCACGCAGGTCAGGACCCGGACCCCCGCACGGGGGCGGTGGTGACGCCGATCCACCAGGTCTCGACGTACAAGCAGGACGGCGTCGGCGGCCTGCGCGACGGCTACGAGTACTCCCGCTCGGCCAACCCGACGCGCGACGCGCTGCAGGAGGCGCTCGCGGCCGTCGAGGGCGGCGCCGCGGCGTTCGCGTTCGCGTCGGGCCTCGCCGCCGAGGACGCGCTGCTGCGCTCGGTGCTGCGCCCCGGCGACCACGTCGTGGTGCCCGACGACGCGTACGGCGGCACGTACCGCCTGATCGCGCGCGTGCTGGGCCCGTGGGGGATCGAGCACACGCCCGTCGACCTCTCCGACCCCGACGCGGTGCTCGCCGCCATCCAGCCGGGCCGCACCAAGGCGATCTGGGTCGAGACGCCCACCAACCCGCTGCTGGGCATCGCCGACGTCGCCGCGATCGCGACGCACGCGCAGTCGCACGGCGCGGTGCTGATCGTCGACAACACGTTCGCGACGCCGTACCTGCAGCAGCCGCTCGCGCTCGGCGCCGACGCGGTCGTCCACTCGACCACCAAGTACGTCGGCGGGCACTCCGACGTCGTCGGCGGCGCCGTGGTGGTCGCGGACGGCGCGCAGCTGCCCGCGGGCATGACCGGGCCCACGGGCACGACGTCGCTGCGCGACGCGGTCGGCTTCCTGCAGAACGCGTCCGGCGCCGTCGCGGGCCCGTTCGACGCGTGGCTCACGCTGCGCGGCCTCAAGACCCTCGCGGTGCGCATGGACCGCCACGTCGCCAACGCCGAGGCCGTCGCGCGGTTCCTCGTCGACCACCCCGGCGTCACCGAGGTGCTGTGGCCCGGCCTGCCCGAGCACCCCGGCCACGAGGTCGCGGCCCGGCAGATGCGCGGGTTCGGCGGCATGGTCGCGTTCCGCACGGGCTCGGCCGACTCCGCGGTCGCGGCGTGCGCCGCGACGCGGGTCTTCACGCTCGCCGAGTCGCTCGGCGGCGTCGAGTCGCTGATCGAGCACCCCGGCCGCATGACGCACGGCTCCGTCGCGGGCACAGCGCTCGAGGTCCCCGACGACCTCGTGCGGCTGTCCGTCGGCATCGAGGACGTCGAGGACCTGCTCGCCGACCTCGGGCAGGCGCTCGCCGCCGCCGGGCTCGGTCGATGAGCACGGCCCGGCGTCGCGACGACGTCACGACCGCTGCCCCGGCAGCCGACGGCGCGCCCGACGCGCAGGCGGGCGGGCCCGCCGAGCCGGTCCCCGCACCCGGCACCGCCGCGACCCCGCGCCCCGGGCCCGTGCCTCCCGCCGTGCAGGCGGCCGCCGCGTGGTCCTGGCGCCTCATCGTCATCCTCGCCGCAGTGGCCCTGGGGGTCTGGGGCCTGGCGGTCCTCAAGGTCATCGTCGTGCCCGTGGCGATCGCGCTGCTGCTCACGGTGCTGCTCTCGCCGCTCGTGCGCGCGCTCCAGCGCTGGCTGCGGCTGCCGCGCGCCGCGGCGTCGGGGCTCGCGGTCGTGCTGCTGATCGCGCTGGTCGCGGGGCTGCTGACGCTCGCGGGGCAGTCGATCGTCAACGGCGTCACCGAGCTGTGGGACCAGGCCAGCGACGGCGTCACCAAGCTCGTCGACTGGCTGTCGGAGGGGCCGCTGCACCTCGGCACCGCCGACATCGACCAGTGGATCACCCAGCTGCAGGACGCCGCGGCGTCGAGCGCCGACCAGATCGCCTCGGGCGCGCTGTCGGTGGGCGTCACGGTCGGGCACGTCGCTGCCGGCACGCTCATCGCGCTGTTCTGCACGCTGTTCTTCCTCATCGACGGTCGCGGCATCTGGGCGTGGCTCGTCGGGCTGCTGCCGCGGGGCTCGCGCGAGCGCGTCCACCAGGCCGGCCGGCGCGGCTGGGTCACGCTCGGCGCCTACACGCGCACGCAGATCCTCGTCGCGGGCGTCGACGCGATCGGCATCGGCGCTGGTGCGGCGATCCTGCAGCTGCCGCTCGCGATGCCGCTGGCCGTGCTCGTGTTCTTCGGGTCGTTCATCCCGTTCGTCGGCGCGATCGTCACGGGCGCCATCGCGGTGCTCGTCGCGCTCGTCACGCAGGGCTGGGTGTCGGCGCTGATCATGCTCGGCATCGTGCTGCTCGTGCAGCAGCTCGAGGGGCACGTGCTGCAGCCGTTCCTCATGGGCCACGCGGTGTCGCTGCACCCCGTCGCGGTGCTGCTCGTCGTCACGTCCGGCTCGCTGGTCGCCGGCATCGTCGGCGCGCTGTTCGCGGTGCCGATCGCGGCGGTCGTCAACACGGTCGTGCTGTACCTGCACGGGCACGACAAGTTCCCGCAGCTCGGCACGCACGACCACGTGCCCATCCGCGCCAAGGGCCACCCCGTGGTGGACCGCGCGATCGCGGCCGCCGCCGAGGCGGAGTCCGAGGCCGACGCGGCCCGGCACGAGCACGGCCCCGCGCGCGGCACCACGGCGGGCGACACGCCGGTCGGCCCGTGAT
>JAEYNO010000060.1 GCA_023412515.1 Actinomycetes bacterium | reverse complement strand
GTCGTCGAGGGCTACCTGCTCGCGGCGTACACGACGGCGCGCGTCACGGCCGAGCCGCCGACCGCGCGCGCCGCCGAGCTCGTGCTGCTCGGGCGGGACGGCGACGAGGTGGCGACGGCCGTCGAGGCCGCCCGCACCGGGGCCACCGCGACGTGGCTCGTGCGCGACCTCGCCAACACGCCCTCGAACGTCAAGGACCCGGCGTGGCTCGCGGACCGTGCGCGCCGGCTCGGCACGGACGCGGGGCTCGAGGTCCAGGTGCTCGGCCCGCGCGAGCTCGCCGCGGGCGGGTTCGGCGGGATCCTCGCGGTGGGCGGCGGTTCCGCCTCGCCGCCGCGCCTCGTGCGGCTCACGTACACGCCGGAGGGCGGCGGGGGCCGGCACGTCGTCGTCGTGGGCAAGGGCATCACCTACGACACGGGCGGTCTGTCGATCAAGCCGCGCGAGGCCATGGTGCCCATGAAGACGGACATGGCCGGTGCCGCGGTCGCGCTCGCGACCGTCCTCGGTGCCGCGCGCTCCCGCGTGCCGCACCGCGTGACCGCCGTGCTGCCGCTCGCCGAGAACCACGTCGGCGCCGCCTCCTACCGGCCCGGCGACGTGCTGACGCTGCACGGCGGCACGACCGTCGAGATCGCCAACACCGACGCCGAGGGGCGCCTGGTGCTCGCCGACGCGCTCGCGTGGGCCGACGCGACGCTCGAGCCCGACGTGCTCCTCGACGTCGCGACGCTCACGGGCGCCGCGAGCCTCGGCCTCGGCAAGCAGCACGCCGCGCTGTACGGCACCGACGACGCCCTCGTCGCCGCGCTCGCCGCCGCGGGTGAGCGCACGGGCGAGCTCGCCTGGCCGATGCCGCTCGTCGCGGACTACGCCGAGGCCGTGCACTCGTCCGTCGCCGACCTGCGGCACGTGCCGCAGGACCGCACGATCGGCGGCGGCTCGATCACCGCGGCCCTGTTCCTGCAGCGCTTCGTCGGCGAGCGGACCTGGGCCCACCTCGACATCGCCGGCCCTGCTCGGGCGACCGCCGACAAGCACGAGGTCACCGAGGGCGCGACCGGCTACGGCGCTCGGTTGCTCCTGGAGTACCTGGACGCGCTGGTCTGACGCGTGCCCGCGCCCCCGCAGGGGAGCGGTCAGCGCCGCACGGCCACCAGCAGGCCGTCGCCCGTGGGCAGCAGCGCGGGCACCAGGCGCTCGTCCGCGCGCACCTGCCGGCCGACGTCCCGCACGGTCGTCGTGGTCTCGTCGCGGCGCGCCGGGTCGGCGACACGGTCGTACCAGAGCGCGTCGTCCACGACCAGCACGCCGCCCGGGCGCAGCAGCCGCACGGCCTGCTCGACGTAGCCCGGGTAGCCCTCGACGTCGGCGTCGACGACGACCATGTCGTAGCCGCCGTCGGTCAGGCGCGGCAGCACGTCCAGCGCGCGGCCCGAGATCGCGCGCGTGCGCGTGCTGCGGACGCCCTCCTCGGCGAACGCCTCCTTGGCGGCGCGCTGGTGCTCGAGCTCGATGTCGATCGTCGTGAGCACGCCGTCCGCGGGCATGCCGCGCAGCAGGTAGAGCGAGCCGACGCCGGCACCGGTGCCGACCTCGACGACCGCGCGCGCCTGCACCGCGGCCGCCAGCACGCGCAGCGCCGCACCCGCACCGGGGGCCACGGGGGTGCACCCGAGGTGCGACGCGCGCTCGCGGGCCCGCAGCAGCACGTCGTCCTCGTCGAGGAACTCCTCGCAGTACACCCAGCTCTGGGCCTTGTCGGTGGAGATGTCGGCCTCCTCGTCGCGCGCCCCGGGCGGGGGCGTCCCTGCCGGTCAGCGTAGTCCCGGGTGCGTCGGCCGTCGGTCACCGCGCGCGCGTGGCGGACGGGCGCGCACGGGTTCGCCCACGACGAACACGGGTCGAGGTCCTGGCGTCGACCTGGGACACTGGTGGTCAGCGTCCCGACCCGGAGAGAACCCACGCACATGAGCGATCAGCCCGCCGACTGGCAGGCACCGTCGTGGGAGGAGATCGTCCGCGAGCACTCGGCGCGCGTCTACCGTCTCGCGTACCGCCTGACCGGCAACCGGCACGACGCCGAGGACCTCACGCAGGAGACGTTCGTGCGGGTCTTCCGGTCGCTGCACACGTACAGCCCCGGCACGTTCGAGGGGTGGTTGCACCGCATCACGACCAACCTGTTCCTCGACCAGGCGCGCCGCCGCCAGCGCGTGCGGATCGAGACGATCGGGGACGACACCGAGCGCTGGGCCTCGCCCGACGCGCTCGCGACGCCCGAGCGCGCGTTCGAGAACGGGAACCTCGACCACGACGTGCAGCGCGCGCTCGACGCGCTGCCGCCCGAGTACCGCGCGGCCGTCGTGCTGTGCGACATCGAGGGGCTGTCGTACGAGGAGATCGCCGTCACGCTGGGCATCAAGCTCGGCACCGTGCGCTCGCGGATCCACCGGGCCCGTGCCCGGCTGCGGGTCGCGCTCGAGCACCGGCGGCCGTCCGCCGCGACGTCCGCCGACCCGGACGCTTCCCTGCCGGGGGTCGTGACCGGCACGGCGGACGCCCCCGCGGGGGTGGCCCGATGATGCACCTCGGCTCGCGCATCAGCGCGCTCGTGGACGGGCAGCTCGACCCCGCCGCGACCGAGCGCGCGCTCGCGCACGTCGCGCTGTGCGGGGCGTGCGCGCGCGAGCTGGCCGACGC
>JAEYNO010000157.1 GCA_023412515.1 Actinomycetes bacterium | reverse complement strand
CCTCGCCGCGATCGCCCCGGACGGCACGCTGGTCGCGGTCGTCGAGCGGCGCGGGCCGCGGCTGCGTCCCGTCGTGGTGTTCTCGCCCGCCGCGACCTGAGGCGCGCGGCCGGCCCGTCGCCGAGGTCGGGTCCGGCTCTTCCGGATCGTCCGGTTCACCCCTACCCTGGCTCGCACGACGAGCGCGTCCCACACCGAGGTGGGAGCGCTCCCGAACCCAGGGGAGACGACGTGGTTTCTCGACGTGCACGACGGGCCGCCCGCGCGGCGACCGCCCTCACGGCCGCCGCGGTCCTCGCGGCCGCCGGGCTGGCGCCCGCGACCGCGGTGGACGACGACTTCGACGACGGACCCGGCGCGTGGGTCGCCTACGGCACGGACGGCGACGTGGACACGAGCACGGGCGCGCTGTGCGTCGACGTGCCCGCGGGCTCCGCGCAGTACGGCGTGGGCGTCGTCCTCAACGGCGTCGCCGTCGAGGAGGGCACGACCTACACGCTGAGCTACACGGCCAGCGCCTCGACCGACGTGACGATCCGCGCGCTCGTCGGCCAGAACGGCGCGCCGTACGGCACGGTCCTCGACACGAGCCCGGCGCTCACCTCCGCGCCGACCCCCGTCGAGGAGGTCTTCACCGCGACCGCGTCGTACCCCGCGACGCCGGGCGACGGCGATCCTGAGGGGCAGATCGCGTTCCAGCTCGGCGGGTTCACGCCCGACGCGTGGACGTTCTGCCTCGACGACGTCGCGTTCACGGGTGACGCCGAGCTGCTGCCGCACACGTCGTTCGCCGACGGGCTCGGGCCCTGGGGGCTGTACGGCACGGGCGAGCCGACGTTCGCCGACGGCGAGATGTGCGTCGACGTGCCCGGCGGCAACGCGAACCCGTGGGACGCGGGGCTGTCGTTCACCGGGCTGCCGGTCGAGGAGGGCGAGAGCTACGTGCTGACCTTCACGGGTCGCACGGAGCCCGCCACGCCCGTGCGCGCGATCGTCGGCGAGGGCGGCGGTGCGTACCGTACGGTGCTCGACCAGTCCGCCGCACCGCTCGGCACGCAGGCCACGACCCTGACGTACCCGTTCACCGCGGCGCACACGTTCCCCGCCGACGGCGAGGCCGCCGGCCAGGTGGCGTTCCACCTGGGCAAGGCCGCGCCGTACACGTTCTGCCTCTCGGAGGTCTCGTTGACCACGTCCGCCACCCCGCCGCCGCCGTACGAGCCGGACACCGGTCCGCGCGTGCGCGTCAACCAGGTGGGGTACCTGCCGCAGGGCCCGAAGCGCGCGACGCTCGTGACCGACGCGACCGAGCCCGTCGCGTGGGAGCTGCACGACGCGGCCGGCGCGACCCTCGCGCAGGGCACGACGCAGGTCGTCGGCGACGACGCGTCCTCGGGGGAGCACGTGCACGTCATCGACCTCGCGGACGTCGACGCGACCGGCACGGGGCTGACCCTGGTCGCCGACGGCGAGACGAGCCACCCGTTCGCGATCGCCGCGGACCTGTACGCGCAGCTGCGGTACGACGCGCTCAACTACTTCTACCTCGCGCGCTCGGGCACCGACATCGAGGCCTCGATCGTCGGCGAGGAGTACGCGCGCGAGGCGGGGCACGTCGGCGTCGCGCCGAACCAGGGCGACACCGCGGTGCCGTGCATCGGCCCGCGCGACTACTACGACGGCTGGACGTGCGACTACACGCTCGACGTCAGCGGCGGCTGGTACGACGCGGGCGACCACGGCAAGTACGTGGTGAACGGCGGGATCGCGGTCGCGCAGCTGCTGTCGACGTACGAGCGCACGCTCACGGCCGCGACGGCGCAGCCGGGTGCGCTGGGCGACGGCACGCTCGCGCTGCCGGAGCACGGCGACGGGGTCCCCGACGTGCTCGACGAGGCGCGCTGGGAGCTCGACTGGATGCTGCGCATGGTCGCGCCGTCGGGCGAGTACGCGGGCATGGTGCACCACAAGGTCCACGACGAGGGCTGGACGGGCCTGCCGCTGATGCCCGCCGACGACGCGCAGCCGCGCTCGCTGCACCGGCCGTCCACCGCGGCGACCCTGAACGTCGCGGCGGTCGCGGCGCAGGGCGCGCGGCTGTTCGCGCCGTACGACCAGGAGTTCGCCGACACGCTGCTGGCGGCCGCGCGCTCGACGTACGACGCGGCGCTCGCGCACCCCGACGTCTACGCGCCCGCGGCCGCGGGCAACGACGGCGGCGGCCCCTACGACGACGCCGACGTCACGGACGAGTTCTACTGGGCGGCCGCCGAGCTGTTCGTCACGACCGGCGAGCAGCGGTACGCCGACGCCGTCGCCGCGAGCCCGCACCACACGGGCGACGTGTTCGGCGTGGGGGGCTTCTCGTGGGGGAGCACAGCGGCGCTCGGGCGGCTCACCCTCGCGACCGTGCCGAACGCGCTGCCCGACCGCGACGCCGTGCGCGCGTCGGTCGTCGCGGCCGCCGACGCCTACCTCCAGGTGCAGGACGCGCAGCCGTGGGGCTCGGTGTACTCGCCCACGGGCGGCGTGTACGACTGGGGCTCGAACTCGTCGGTGGCGAACATCCTCGTGGTGACCGCGACGGCGTACGACCTCACGCACGACGAGCGGTACCTGCGGGGCACGCTCGAGGGCCTCGACTACCTGTTCGGGCGGAACGCGCTCAACCGCTCGTACGTCACCGGCTGGGGCACGGTCTCCTCGCAGAACCAGCACTCGCGCTGGTTCGCGGCGCAGCTCGACCCGTCGCTGCCGCACCCGCCGGTCGGCTCGCTCGCGGGCGGGCCCAACTCGATCGCGTCGACGTGGGACCCGACCATGCAGGCCGCGTTCACCGAGGGCTGCGCACCGGCTACGTGCTACCTCGACGAGATCAGCTCGTGGGCGTCCAACGAGCTCACGATCAACTGGAACTCGGCGCTGTCGTGGGTCGCGTCGTTCGTCGCGGACCAGCGCGACGGGTCGGTCGCCGCGGTCGCCCCGGTCGTCACGACGCAGCCCGCCGACGTGACGACGGCGCTCGGGACGACCGCGACGTTCACGGCGGCCGCCTCGGGCGTCCCGGCGCCGTCGGTGCAGTGGCAGGTCGGGGACGGCAGCTCCTGGCGCGACGTCCCGGGGGCGACCGGCACGTCGCTCGAGGTCGTGGCGACCGCCGCGGCCGCCGGGTCGCGCTACCGCGCGGTGTTCACGAACGCGTCGGGCACGGCCACGACGCAGGCCGCGCGGCTCGTGGTCGCCACGGCGGCCCCGGTGGTCGTGCGGCACCCGGCCGACACCACGGTGCGGCTCGGCTCGTGGGCGACGTTCGAGGCCGCCGCGACCGGGTACCCACAGCCCGCCGTGCGGTGGCAGTTCCGCTGGTTCTCCGGCCCGTGGCTGCCCGTCCCCGGTGCGCACGGCACGACGCTGCGCGTCCCGGTGACGCCGCTCGCGGTCGGCACGCAGTACCGCGCGGTGTTCAGCAACGACGCGGGGAGCGCCGTCACGGACCCGGCGCGGCTGACGCTCCGCCTGGGTCGCTGACGCGCGGCCCGGGGTCCCGGGTCGCCGTCCCGCACGACGACGCCGCAGCCCCGCCGGTCGACCGACCGGCGG
>JAEYNO010000503.1 GCA_023412515.1 Actinomycetes bacterium | reverse complement strand
CGACCGCGCCTCGCCGTTCGCGCGACCGCGCCTCGCCGGACGCGCGACCGCGCCTCGCCGGACGCGCGACCGCCCCCTCGCCGGGCGGCGAGGGGGCGGTCCACCGACGCTCAGTGGTCGTGGTCGTCGTGTGCGTGCTCGTCGTGCGTCGCGTCCTCGGCGTGGCCGTGGCCGTCGTGGCTCGCCGGCGCCTCGCCGGTCGCGAGCGCGACCTCGTCGGGCACGACGTCGAGCGTGACGGAGCGGTAGACCTCGCCGCTCTCGACGTCGACCGCGAGCACGCGCCGCGTGGCCGGGTCGGTGACGTACGCGGTGCCCGCGTGGACCTTCACGGCCGGGCGCGGGGTCTGCCACTCGGTCGGCTCCTCCCACGGGTCGACCACGGGGGTCGAGCGCACGAGCACACCCGTCTCGGGGTCGATCACGTGCAGCGCGCCGTCGGTGCCGAGCACGATCGCCTCGCCGTCGTCGCCGCGCGCGAGCGAGCGGAACGTGTAGGACGCGGGGAGGTCGACGAGCCGCAGGGTCGCCGTGCGGGTGTCGACCAGCGACACGCGCGTGGGGCGCTCGAGCTCCGCGTCCGGGTCGGTCTTGTAGTCGCCGAGCACGACCGGCGACGCCTCCGAGCCGGCCTGGTTGCCGATGCGCCCGTAGGCGTCCGGGCTCGGGACCTTGGTGAACGCGCCGTCGGCGAACAGCACGACGCCGTCCTGGCAGCCGATCGCGACGACGTCGCCCTGCGCGACCGACTCGCCGTGCACGCCCGGGCACGTGTCGATCGCGGCGATCTCGTCGCCGTCGGCGTCGAGCGCGCGGACGCCGGTGCGGGCGTCCTCGGTGCCCTCGGAGACGACGAGCGTGCCGTCGTGCAGCTCGACGGCCACGCCGTGGTGCGCGTGCGGGGTCGTGTACGTGCGGGCGTCGTCGGACGGCCCGTCGGCGACCGCGGTGGAGTCGACGACCGTGACCTCGCCCGTGCCGTCGGCGAACAGCGCGGTGCGGCCGTCGTGGACCACCGCGTGGCCGGGGTGGTCGGCGGGGAACGTCACGTCGGTGAGCCGCGGCTCGCTCGTGTAGTAGTGCGCGTGGTCGCCGTGCGCCCGGCCCCACGTGCCGGCGTCGAGCACCTGGAAGCCCGCGGCGGTCGAGACGAGCACGTGGCGATGGTCGCCCGCCGGGTTGACGCGCAGGTAGCCCTCGGCGGGCAGATCGGCGAGGACCTCGAGCGACGCGCCGTCGAGCACGAGGACTCCGCCGTCGTAGGTGACGGCGAGGCGCGGGAGGGCCGCCGCGCGCTCGACGGCGGGGGCCGTCGTCGCGTCGGCGGTGGGGGTGGACGTCGCGGCGTCGGCGGCGTCCGACGTGCCGGAGCACGCGGCGAGCAGGGTCGCGGTGAGCGCGAGCGCGAGCGCGGGGGCCGTGCGACGGGTGCGGGGGTGCGGGGCAGTGGTCATGGCGTGGTGGGGCGGCAGGGCGCGCCCGGTCCTCTCCGGTCGGTCGGTGGGGTGCCGAGAACCTAACAGAGAGTGAGAGGCGGTATCAATAAGAAGGGAGCGACCGTGTCACCGCAGGTCGAGGACCATCCGGTGCCCCCAGTCGAACGACGCGTCGCGCCGGAACCCCAGGTGCTCGTAGAACGCCACCGCGCGCGTGTTCTGCGCCGCCACGCCCAGGTGGACGCCCGGCACGCCGCGCTCGCGCAGCGCGTCGGACAGCGCGTCGATGAGCCGCCGCCCCCAGCCCTGCCCCTGCAGGCGGGGCAGCAGGTCGACGTGCAGGTGCGCCGGCGCGTCCGCCGGCACCTCCGACCGCTCCGGGTGGTGGATCCGCGCGAGCAGCGCGTGGTCCTCGGTGCCGTCCCGCGGGTCCGGCACCTGCGGGTGCTGCGCGCGCAGCACGGGCCACCACTCCCGCTCGCACCACGCCTCGAACGCCGCCGTGCCCGCCGTCGCGACGACGTACCCGGCGACGCCCTGCGCGTCGACCACCACGAAGCTCAGGCTCGGGTCCGCCGTCGGGTACGGCCCGCAGTACACGTGCCCCAGCAGGTCCGGCGAGCGGTACAGCGGCGTCGCGTCACCGCCCGCGGCGCCCGTCAGCAGGCACACGCGGTACATGCCCGGCAGGTCGCTGGGGTGGAACGGGCGCAGCGTCGCGGTCACGCGCCCGACCCTGCCACCGCACCGGCGGGGCGACCAGCCCTGCTCCACCCCGGGCGACGTGTGGCGTCACCGGTGGGCCGGGTTGAAGAGTGGGGCCCCGCAGCGGGTAGGATCGACGCCGCAGCGCCCTCGATGGCGCCACGCGGGTGTAGTTCAATGGTAGAACATCAGCTTCCCAAGCTGATAGCGCGGGTTCGATTCCCGTCACCCGCTCCGCTCGACGGGCCAGGTCAGGGCACATGCCCGCCTGGCCCTTGTCGTCTCCGCCGTGTCCGCCGGCAGGGTCCGCCGCCGACGTCGCGCACCGCCGTCGTCGCGTGACCGGTGCGCCGGATGCGTCCGGTTCGCGGCGTCGGCCGCGTGCGCCCTGGATCGTTCCGGATGTCGAGCCGTTCACGTCCGCATGGCGGACGTCGTGTAAACACCTCGTTGCGCGCTCCCGCCCCGGGCGTCACCCGAGCGGCGCACGGCCGGGTCGCCCCGTCGGGCGCACCGAGAAGCATCACCGCAGGTCAGTGGCGCCTTCACGGTTCTGGACGCACCCTTCCGCGGCGTGTCGGCCCGGTGCTACGTTGACGCCGGCCCACGGGGGAGCCGCACCACCAGGCACCTCGCGTCTCCCGCACCGCACCACGGGTCGTGGTCACGGCGCCCTGCGCGTCGTGCCGGTGCGCGGGGCCGTGCGCCGGAACCGGACCGCGTCCCGCACCGACCCCTGGAGCCTCGCGTGACCCCTCCCCCCTCGTGCCGCGCCACCGCCCCTCGCCGTCGCGTGCAGGCCGCGGCCCTCGCCGCGCTCGCGGCCCTCACGCTCGTGGCCGCGGGCTGCTCGACCCCCGCCAGCGCGGAGGGTTCCGAAGAGACGCCGCTCGCCGACTACGAGGGTGGGCAGCGCACGTTCGGGCAGGCGTACGAGTACGGCAACGGGCTCTTCGTGCAGATCAAGGCGCCGGTCGAGTTCGAGCCGACCGAGCAGACCGTGGGTCTGGGCGGGGAGGGCGTGCCGGTCAAGATCCGGGTGTCGATCACCAACGGGTCGCGCACCGACTACAAGCCGCACACGCTGAGCGCCACCGCCGTCTCGGGCGGCGTCGAGGCGACGCCGCTCACGGACGCGACCGCGCAGATCGAGGTCACGGGCCCGAGCGTGGAGATCCGACCCGCGGGTGTCGTCACGTTCGACCTCGCGTTCCTCGTGGCGGACCCGAGCGACGTCACCCTCACGGTCATCCCCGCGATCGGCGGCTACCAGCCGGTCGTCTACTCGACCCCCTGACCGATCACGCCGCAGTCCGCCCGGCGGTGACGGCGACCGCTCGGCGGGACTCCGCGGATTCGTGGCCACCCGGCGCGCTCAGCCGGACGAACGTCGCGGCCAGCGCCGTCGTCACTGGGATCGCCAGCACCAGGCCGATCGAGCCGACGAGCGTGCGGACGACCTCCTCGGCGATCTCGCCGCTGGTCAGCAGGCCCAGCAGGTCCCGGTCGGACAGGCTGACGAGCAGCACGAGCGGCAGCGCCGCGCCGACGTACGCGAACACGATCGTGTAGACGGTCGACGCGATGTGGTCGCGCCCGATCCGCATGCCCTGGCCGAACAGCGCACGCCACGAGCGCCCCGGGCTCGCGGCGTGCAGCTCCCACACCGCGGACGCCTGCGTGATGGTCACGTCGTTCAGCACCCCCAGGCCGGCGAGCACCATGCCGCACACGAGCACGGCGCGCAGGCGCACCTCCGGGGCGACGGACATCAGGTCCAGCGCGTACTCGCCCGACAGCCCGGTCAGGTGCGCCGCGCCGCCGGCCCACGCCGCGATGCCCGCGGTCGCGACGAGCCCGACGAGGGTCCCGGCCAGCGCCGTCGACGTGCGGACCGACACCCCGTGCGCGAGGTAGAGCACCGCGAACATGATCGCCACGCTCGTCACGAGCGCCACGGGCACCGCGGGGCGGCCCTGCAGCAGCGCGGGCAGCGTGAACCCCGCGACGACGACGAGCCCCACGGCCATGCCCGCGAGCGCCGCGACCCCGCGCCAGCGCGCCACCAGCACGACGAGCAGCGCGAACACCGCGGCCAGCAGCGCCATCGGCGGTCCGCGCACGAAGTCGACGAACACGTGCTGCGTCGTCATCGCCTCGGGGTCGGCGGTCGGGTCGAACGCGATCGCCGCGACTGCCATGCGCGCGACCCGCACGGTGTCACCGACCGCGAGCTCGGGCACGTACTCGGGCGGCACGTGCATGCCGACCTCGCTGCCGTCCGCGAGCCGGATCGTCGCCTGGTCGTCGGCGCCGGTGCCGCCGGTGGCGGAGCGACCCGTGCCGACGTCGCCCGTGCCGCCGTCCCCGTCACCGAGGTCGCCGGCACCCGGGTCGTCGGTCGCGGCGCCGTCGGCCGTGCCGTCGTGCACCGCGACGACCTCGCCGCGCACGTACGTGACGCCGGGGCCGTCGGTCGCGAACTGCGGCGGCGCCGCGTCCGCGTCGGGCCACAGCCACCACGCCCCGAGCCCGGTGAGCACGACGACCGGCAGCAGGACCGCCGCGAGCAGCCCGCGCGCCCGCCGCGCCGACGCCGCCGGCAGCACCGTCGTCCCGTGCCCGTGCTCGTGCTCGTGCTCGTGCTCGTGCCCGTGCCCGTGCCCGTGCCCGTGCTCGAGGTTCCGTCGGTGCTCGTCGTCGCTCGCGTGCTCGTCGTCGCTCGCGTGCTCGTCGTCGCGCGCAGGATCGCGGGCGTGCTCGTCGGCGTCCGCGCGTCGGTGCCCGTCGGTCGTCGTCCTCTCCGTCACCGCACCACCCTCACCGCGGCGACCGCACGAACACGGCACGCCACGCCGAGGACCCCCTCGCGCGGCGCCGAGCCCTCGCCCGCCCCTCCGCCCCCGGCCCATCGCGCCCCCCGCCCGCCCCTCTCGTCGAGCGCGGTAGTCGTCCGTCGAGCGCGCCGGAAACGAGTACCGCCCTGGACGCACGAGTACCGCCCTCGCGGGGTGCGGCGCGGCGCCGCGGAGGTCGCTCCCGCGGTGCCGGGTCACTTCCCGCTCGTCGGAGCCACCCGTGCCGGCGTGTCGCCATCGCCGAGCGCGGTAGTCGTCCGTCGAGCGCGCCGGAAACGAGTACCGCCCTGGCCGCACGAGTACCGCGCTCGGCGGGTGGTGGCCGTGTCCGGTGGGCGCCGGCAGCACCGTCCCCAGCCACGCCCCACCTCGCGAGCGCGGTAGTGGTGCACCGAGCGCGGCGGAATCGAGTGCCGCGTTCGGTGCACGAGTACCGCGCACGGTGGGTGGTGGCCGCGTGGCGGGCCGACCCTGCGCGGCGGTGCGCGCGGCGGTGGGGAGCGCGGCGCAGGGGCGACGTCCGCGACAGGCCGGTGGGCGCGGCACGCACGCGGCGCGCCGGTGCGCCAGACTGCCCGGGTGACCGACCTGCTCTCGTCGCCGCGCCTGCTGGGCGACGGGACGGCGATCTCGCACCGGCCGGACTGGACCTGGCTGCCGCCGGGTGCGGCCCCGACCGACGACGACCTCGCGCGCGCCGCGCGCCACGCCGAGCAGCTGCTCGCCGAGCACGGCGTGACCTACGGCGGCGACGGGCCCGACGGCGAGCAGCCGTGGCGGCTCGACCCGCTGCCGGTGGTGATCGACGAGCCCGAGTGGGCGCGCCTGGACGCGGCGCTCGTGCAGCGCGCCGAGGTGCTCGACGCGGTGCTGCACGACCTGTACGGCCCGCGCCGCCTGCTCGACGACCGCGTGCTGCCGCCGACGGCCGTGCTCTCGCACCCCGGGTTCCTGCGCGCGGTCGACGGGCTGCGGCTGCCGGGCGGGCGAGAGCTCGTGCTGACCGCGACCGACCTGGTGCGGGACTCGACGGGCGGCTGGTGCGCGGTCGCCGACCGCACGCAGGCGCCGTCGGGCGCCGGGTACGCCATGGAGGGGCGCCGCGTCACGTCGCAGGTGCTCGCGGGCGTGTACCGGCAGGCGCCGATCGCGCGGCTGGGCCCGTTCTTCCACGCGCTGCGGCAGGCGCTGCGCGAGGTCGCGCCCGAGACGGCGGGCGACGAGCCGCGGGCGGTCCTGCTGTCGCCGGGACCGGGCAGCGAGACCGCGTTCGACCAGGCGTTCCTCGCCTCGATGCTCGGGCTCCCGCTCGTCGAAGGGTCCGACCTGGTGGTGCGCGCCGGGCGCCTGCACCTGCAGGGCATCGACGGGCTCGAGCGCGTCGACGTCGTGCTGCGCCGCGTCGACGGCGACTGGTGCGACCCGCTGGACCTGCGGGCGGGCTCGCGCCTGGGCGTCCCCGGGCTGGTGCACGCGGTGCGGCAGGGGTCGGTGAGCGTCGTCAACCCGCTGGGCGCGTCGGTGCTGGAGAGCCCCGCGCTGCTCACGTACCTGCCGCGGCTCGCGCGCGCCGTGCTCGACCAGGACCTGCAGCTCGCGTCGGCGCCCACGTGGTGGTGCGGCGAGGAGCGGTCGCTGCGGCACGTGCTGGGCCGGCTCGACCGCCTCGTGCTCAAGCCGACGGTGCACGGTCCGCGCACCACGACCGTGCTCGGCTGGGCGTTGAGCGCCGCGGAGCGTGACGCGCTCGCGGCACGCATCACGGCCGAGCCGTGGCGGTGGGTCGGCCAGGAGCCCGTCGGCCCGACCGTCGCGGAGGCGGGCGTCGCGACGGACCGGCCCGGCGTCGAGGGCGTCGGGCCCGCCGACCTGGGGCCGCGGGCGGCCGTGCTGCGCGCCTACGCGGTGGCGCACTCCGGGACGTACACCGTGATGTCCGGCGGCCTCGCGCGCGTCGCCGACGACCCGGTCGTGTCGTCGTCGTCGCGCGGGGCGTCCGCCAAGGACGTGTGGGTCATGTCCTCGCAGCCCACGGCGTCGGCCGTCGGGCCGCGCGAGGACGCGGTGGCCGCCGTCGGCCGGGTCGCGGGGTACGGCATCTCGCCGCGCACCGCCGAGAACCTGTACTGGATCGGCCGGTACGCCGAGCGCGCCGAGGGCGAGGTGCGCGTGCTGCGCGCGGTCGCCGACCGCTGGGACGACTACCACCGCACGCCCGACGCCCCCGGCGGCCAGGCGCTCGCGGTGCTGCTGCACGCGCTGACGCCCGCCGCGCTGACGCCCGCCGCGCTGACGC
>JAEYNO010000496.1 GCA_023412515.1 Actinomycetes bacterium | reverse complement strand
GCGCACGACGCGCGCGCGCAGCGCGCGGCCGCCCGAGAGCTCGACCGCCGCCTGCTCCGAGAACCGCAGGCCCGCCAGGCGCGCGCGGCCCGCGCGGTCGGTGGCGCTGACCTCGACCTCCACCTGGGACTCCTCGCCCGCGTGTACCGGGTCGGGCAGCACGGACCGCCGGACGGCGAGCCCCCGTCGTCCGTGCGTCGCGTCGACCGCGACCGCGACGCCGAACGCGACGACGGGCAGGGCCAGCAGCAGGACGCCGATGCGGACGAGGTCGAGCGAGCCCAGGCCGATCCCGACCTGCAGCGCGACGAGCCCCGCCGCGGCGAGCGCCCAGCCCCGGGCCGTCGGACGCTGCCGCATCAGCCCGCGGTCTGCCGGGCGGGGACGGCGGGTGCGACGACCGGCAGCGGCGTGCGGGCGACGACCGCGGCGACGACGTCCTGGGTCGTGCGCCCGGACAGCCGGGCCTCGGTGCTGGGCAGCAGGCGGTGCGCGAGCACCGCGACCGCGAGCTCCTGCACGTCGTCGGGCAGCACGTGGTCGCGTCCCGCCATCGCCGCGAGCGACTTCGACGCCCGCAGCAGCTGGATCGCGGCGCGCGGCGACGCACCGAGCCGCAGACCCGGGTCCTCGCGCGTCGCGGTCACGAGGTCGACGACGTAGCGCTTGACGCCCGGGGCCGCGTAGAGGCGGCGCGCGACGTCGACGCAGCGCTGGACCTCGGCCGCGTCGGTCACGGGCCGCAGGCGCGCGAGCGGGTCCGCCGTCTCCTGCGCGTCCAGCATCTCGAGCTCGGCCTCGACGCTCGGGTAGCCGACCGTGAGCCGGGCCATGAAGCGGTCGCGCTGCGCCTCGGGCAGCGGGTAGGTGCCCTCCATCTCGACCGGGTTCTGCGTCGCGACGACGAGGAACGGCCGGGGCAGGGGGTAGGAGCGGCCGTCGACGGTGGCTTGGGCCTCCTGCATGCACTCCAGCAGCGCGGACTGGGTCTTCGGGGACGCGCGGTTGATCTCGTCGCCGATGACCACGTGCGCGAACACGGGCCCGGGCCGGAACTCGAACTCGTGGGTCTGCGCCCGGAAGATGTTGACGCCCGTGAGGTCGCTCGGCAGCAGGTCCGGCGTGAACTGGATCCGCCCCACCGGGGCGTCGATGCTGCGCGCGATCGCCTTGGCGAGCGTCGTCTTGCCGACGCCGGGCACGTCCTCGAGCAGCAGGTGGCCCTCGGCGAGCAGCACGGCGAGCGACGTGCGCACGAGCTCGGTGCGGCCGGTCACGACGGACTCGACGTTCGCGCGCAGGCGGGTGGTGACGGCGACGAGCGCGGCGAGCTCGTCCGGGGTCGGCGGTGTCGACATGTGTGCGGCTCCCTCGGCGGACTGGGACGAGCGTACGCACGGCGCGCGCGCCGCGGGTGGCGTTCGTCGCCCGGCGTCGCCCGTCCGTGGTCGCCCGTGGCGTGCCCCGGTGCGCGGCCCGCGTCCCTCCACATCGCCCCACCGGGGCGCGGCCGCGTGTCGCGGGTAGGCGCCCGGGGGGTCGTGAGCGCCCGTGGAGCGGTCGGATTGCCAGGGTTGGCCCCGGTTCGTCCGGCGTCGGGGTCGCCGACGACGCGCGACGGCGGTGCCGGGCGCGTGCGAGCCCTCCACTTCACTCCACGCGCGTGACCTGCATGAACGCGGATCGAACGGGTGAACTTCGGGGATTGAAAAGATGCGGGTGGAGGGAAGTGGAGTACCGTGGAGGCACGTGGTGAGGGCTGGGGGGAACTGGTCCGCACCGCTGCGGGGCGAGGGTCGGTGAGGCCCTCGCACCGGGGTGGTCGACCGGTCGGGGCGCACGGGAGGGGAGTGAGGTGTCGTATGAGTCGTCCGGCGCCTTCGGCTCCTTCGCGCCCTTCCTCGGGACGTACACGCCGCGCCTGGACGACAAGGGGCGGCTCATCCTCCCGGCGAAGTTCCGGCCCCAGCTCGCCGGCGGGCTCGTGATGACGCGCGGGCAGGAGCGCTGCCTCTTCGTGCTCCCGATGGACGAGTTCCGCCGGATGCACGACCAGCTGCGCACCGCGCCCGTCACGAGCAAGCAGGCCCGCGACTACCTGCGCGTCTTCCTGTCGGGGGCGAGCGACGAGCAGCCCGACAAGCAGGGACGCATCTCCATCCCGCCGATGCTCCGGACCTACGCCGGGCTCGACCGGGACGTCGCGGTGATCGGCACCGGCACCCGCGTCGAGATCTGGGACCTCCAGGCGTGGGAGACGTACCTGGCGGAGCAGGAGGCCGGCTACGCCGACACCACCGAGGAGGTCTTCCCGAACGGCCCCTTCTGACGCAGCACCGCACCGCCCCGACGACCGCCCGACGACCGCTCCGCCCGACGAGACCTCCTCCCGTCCGCTCTGACGCCACTTCCCCGGCGCCAGAGGGTCGGTGGGGGATCTGGCCGGACGGAGGAGGGACCGTCCGGCCATCCACGGCACGACCAGCACCACCACACCGACCACCGGACGCACCACGCCCCGCACGAGCGGGTGGCCGGTCGCACCGAGACCCGCAGGGGAGGGCAGATGGACGAGCAGCACGACGCCGCGACCCGGCACACGCCGGTGCTCCTGCAGCGGTGCCTCGACCTGCTCGCCCCCGCGCTCGCCGCCCCCGGTGCCGTGGTGGTCGACTCGACGCTCGGCATGGGCGGCCACACCGAGGGCGTGCTGCGCGCGTTCGAGCACGTGCGGGTCGTCGGGATCGACCGTGACCCGCAGGCGCTCGCGCTCGCCTCGGCCCGGCTCGCGCCGTTCGGCGACCGGTTCACCGGGGTGCACGCCGTGTACGACGAGATCCGCGACGTCCTCGACGACCTCGGCATCCCCGCGGTCCAGGGCGTCCTCATGGACCTCGGCGTCTCGTCGCTGCAGCTCGACGAGGTCGAGCGCGGCTTCGCGTACGCGCACGACGCGCCGCTCGACATGCGCATGGACCCGACCACCGGGCCGACCGCGGCCGACGTCCTCAACACCTACGACGAGCGGGCGATCGCCCGGGTGCTGCGCGAGTACGGCGAGGAGCGCTTCGCCGCGCGCATCGCCCGCGGCGTCGTGCGGCGCCGCGAGCTGCGGCCGCTCACGCGCACCTCGGAGCTGGTCGACGTCGTGCGCGCGGGCGTGCCGGCGGCCACCCGGCGCACGGGCGGGCACCCGGCCAAGCGCACGTTCCAGGCGCTGCGCATCGAGGTCAACGGCGAGCTGGCGGCGCTCGAGCGCGCGCTGCCCGCGTCGGTCGAGGCGCTCGCGGTCGGCGGGCGGATCGTCGTGGAGTCGTACCAGTCCCTCGAGGACCGGCTCGTCAAGCGCACGCTCGCCGCGGGCGCGACGTCGAGCGCACCGCCCGACCTGCCGGTCGAGCCCGCGACGCACGCGCCGTACCTGCGGCTGCTCACGCGCGGCGCCGAGGAGGCCGACCCCGACGAGCTCGCGCGCAACCCGCGCGCCCAGTCCGTCCGCCTGCGCGCCGCCGAGCGGCTGCGTCCCACCCCCGACCACCTGCGCACCCCGAGGAGAGCCGCATGAGCGCCCTGCCCCTGGCCGCCGCCCGCACCGGTGCCGCGCGGGCGTACCCGCAGCCGGCACGTCCGGCCCCCGCGCCCCGCCCGCGGCTGCGGGTCGTCCGCGCGCCCGCGCAGTCCCGCTCCCGCGTGCCGTTCGTGCTCGCCTGCATGGCCGTGCTGGGCGGGGCGCTGCTGGCGGCCCTGCTGCTCAACACGCAGGTCGCGTCGCTCGCGTTCGAGCGGTACGAGCTGTCCAACGAGCTCGGGCGCCTGCGGCAGGACCGCATGGACCTCGTCGCGCAGCTGGACGCGAAGTCGTCGCCGACGCAGCTCGCCGAGGCCGCGCGCGCGCTCGGCATGGTGGAGGCCAACGGCACGGGGTGGCTGCGGCTCGCGGACGGCAGCGTCCAGGGAGCCCCCGCGCCCGCGGCCGGATGAGCACCCAGGCGCCCGGCGGCGCGCCGCGGGTGCGCCGTGCGCCGCACGCGCGCGCCGGAGCACCCGACCCGCGCGTCGCGAC
>JAEYNO010000494.1 GCA_023412515.1 Actinomycetes bacterium | reverse complement strand
GCGAGGCCCGCGAGGGGCGCCGCGAGCAGCGCGAGCGTGAGGACGAGCGCGCGGGTGCGCGAGCGCGGGCGTGGGCGGGTGCGGTGCACGGGCGTCTCCTGGGCGGACGGGGCCCGCGGGCGGGCCGGACCGACCCGGCGGACGTCGGTGTCCGTCGGGCGTCACGGTGGCGACGGGTGCCCGGGCTCCGTCGCCCGGACGTGCCGCTCACCGACCGTGAACGTTCACAACCACGCCTGACGATGCTGCTCCGGCGGGACGCCGTCGAGGGGTTGAAACGCTTCGAGCGGTGTCAGGCGCCTGGCCGGCGGGGTGTGCGCGCAGGCACCGTGCCGGGCCGCGCCAGGGTGCCCGGGTCGGACGCGCCGCGCGGGTCCCGGGTCGCGCGGCGCGCGCGTCGGTACAGTGGTGAAGCGGTTCGCCGACGACCTCTGGGAAGTGGCCGTGCGCGCAGGTAGTGTCAGCGCATGGCAAACGTTCTCCACGTCTCCATCGACGGCTCCGACGACGCAGCCGGCACGCACGACGCGCCGCTGCGGACCATCGACCGCGCCGCGCAGCTCGCGCGGCCCGGCGACACGGTGACGGTCCACGCCGGCACGTACCGCGAGTGGGTCCGCCCGCGCCGCGGCGGCACCGGCGAGCACCGTCGCATCACCTACCAGGCCGCGCCCGGCGAGCACGTGCGCATCACCGGCGCCGAGCAGGTCACCGGCTGGCAGCCGCTCGGCGGCGGCGTGTGGCGGGTCGAGATCCCGAACGCTCTGTTCGGCGACCTCAACCCGTTCGCCGTCGAGATCGACGGCGACTGGATCGTGCGCCCCGGGCGCGACGACCCCAAGCAGCACCTGGGCGCCGTCTACCTCGACGGCCGCCGCCTGCACGAGGTCGCGACGGCCGACGCGGTCGCCGACGCCCCGCGCCGCACCGAGCAGGTCGACGACTGGACCGGCACCGTCGTGCCCGTCCCGGACCCCGACTGGACGCCGCGCGTCTGGCACGCCGAGGTCGGCGCCGACGTCACGACCGTCACCGCGAGCTTCGGCGACGCCGACCCGAACGCGTCGCTCGTCGAGGTCAACGTCCGCCCCGCGGTGTTCTTCCCCGCCGACCACCACGTCGACTTCATCACCGTGCGCGGCTTCGAGCTGTGCCAGGCCGCGACGCAGTGGGCCCCGCCGACCGCGAACCAGCCCGGCCTGATCGGCCCCAACTGGGCGCGCGGCTGGGTCATCGAGGACAACGACATCCACGACGCGACGTGCTCGGCGGTCTCGCTGGGCAAGGAGGCGTCCACGGGGGACAACTACGCGACCGACCGCGGCGACAAGCCCGGCTACCAGTACCAGCTCGAGTCCGTGTTCTCGGCACGGCAGATCGGCTGGGACCGCGAGCACATCGGCTCGCACGTCGTGCGCAACAACCACATCCACCACTGCGGGCAGAACGCCGTGGTCGGGCACCTGGGCTGCGTGTTCTCGCGCATCGAGGGCAACCACATCCACGACGTCGCCAACGACCGCGCGTTCTACGGGCACGAGATCGCGGGCATCAAGCTGCACGCGCCCATCGACGTCGTCATCGCCGACAACCGCATCCACGACTGCTCGCTCGGCATCTGGCTGGACTGGCAGACGCAGGGCACGCGCATCACGCGCAACGTGCTGTGGGACAACAGCCGCGACCTGTTCGTCGAGGTCAGCCACGGCCCCTACGTCGTCGACCACAACGTGCTGACCTCGCCCGTGTCGGTCGAGAACCACAGCCAGGGCGGCGCGTACGTCAACAACCTGCTCGCGGGCACGGTCGGCCTCAAGCAGATGCTCGACCGTGCGACCCCGTACCACCGCCCGCACTCCACGCAGGTCGCGGGCTACGCGATCATCGTGTGCGGCGACGACCGCTGGGTCGGCAACGTGTTCGTCGGCGGCGACCTCGACGCCGCGTACTCGGACGAGTCCTGGGGCCGCATCGGCGCGGGTGCCGGCACGGTCGCGTACGACGGCTACCCGACGTCGCTCGAGCAGTACCTCACCGAGATGGGCGACCGCTGGGACGGCGACCACACGCGGTTCACCGGTCGCGTGCAGCCGTACCTCGCGCGCGGCAACGTGTACGCGGGCGGCACGCGCCCGGCCGACGTCGAGACGGACGCGGTCGTGCTCGACGGGCCCGCGCGCCTCGAGGTCGTGACGTCGGGCGACGAGGTGTGGCTCGAGGTCGACGTGCCCGGCGCCGACGCCGCCGTGCTCGACGTCGTCACGGGCGCCGACCTGCCGCCCGTGCGGTTCGTCGGTGCCGAGTTCGAGGACCCGGACGGCTCGCCCGTCCGCCTCGGCACCGACCTCGAGGGCGCGCAGGTCACGGGCCCGACGCCGGCGGGCCCGCTCGCCGGCGGTCTGAGCGGCGCGCGCGTCCGCGTGCTCTGACCCCCCAACCGCCCCGCCCCCCGGGGTGACGGTGCGGTCCGGCCGCCGCCGGACCGGCGGGGGTGCGACCCGGTCCCTCGATCCCGACCGGGTTGCACCCCCGCGCGCGCACGTGCTCCGGGCGGCGGCGCGCTCTCGGGCCGCGGCCGCAGGCTCCGGCGCGGTCGCGTCAGACGTCGAGCGCGCCGCGGACCACCGAGACACCCGAGTGCGCCGGGTCCCCGTCCAGCGGCTCGTCGCTCACGTCGACCACCGGGAACTGCGCGAGGTCCAGGTCCGCCGGCAGCGCGAACGTGCCGCTCGTGCCGTCGAGCGTGCCCAGGCTGACCAGCCCCGACACGTCGGGCTTGAGCAGCCAGACCTCGAGGTACCCCTCGACGCCGGGGGCGTCGTCGAGGTCGACGACCAGCGAGCGCGTGCCGTCGGGCGCGGTGCGGACCTGCGCGCTGCCGGTCTCCGACCAGCCGGGCAGCGGCTCGAGCGTCGCGCTCGCGAGCACGGTCTCGGGCGCCGACGCGCGCCACCACATCGTCGCGCCCGCGCCGCCCAGCACGAGCC
>JAEYNO010000489.1 GCA_023412515.1 Actinomycetes bacterium | reverse complement strand
GCCCCGGGTCCGCCACCGCGCGCACCGACGCCGCCCGCGCGCTGTTCGCGGCCGCGACCGAGCGCGAGCAGCACCTGCTGCGGGGCCTGGTCAGCGGTGAGCTCCGTCAGGGGGCGCTGGACGCCTTGCTGCTCGACGCGGTCGCCGAGGCGGCGGGCGTCCCCGCCGACGTCGTGCGGCGCGCCGCGATGCTCGCGGGCGAGACCGAGTCCGTCGCCGTCGCCGCGCTGGGCGCACCCTCCCCCGACGCGGCCCGGACCGCCCTCGCGGGGTTCACCCTGACCGTGGGACGCCCGGTGCGGCCGATGCTCGCGCAGTCCGCGCCCGACGTGCCGACCGCTGTCGCGCAGCTCCTCGAACGGGCGGGGACCGCCGACGGGCCGGCGGCCGAGGTGGTCGTCGACACCAAGCTCGACGGCATCCGGATCCAGGTGCACCGCGACGGCGACGACGTGCGCGTGTACACGCGGAGCCTCGACGACGTGACGGCGCGCGTGCCCGAGGTCGTCGCGGCCGTCCGCGCGCTGCCCGCGCGCACGCTCGTGCTGGACGGCGAGGCGCTCGCGCTCGACGCCGACGGCCGCCCGCGCCCGTTCCAGGAGACGGCCTCGCGCAGCGCCACGCGGGACGCCGACCTCGCGGGTGCGACCACGCTCACGCCGTTCTTCTTCGACGTCCTGCACGTCGACGGCCGTGACCTGCTCGACGCGCCGCTGCGCGAGCGGCTGGCCGTGCTCGACCGGGTCGCGGCGCCGCACGTCGTGCAGCGGGTGGTCACGAGGGACCCGGCCGTGGCGGCCGAGCACTTCCGCTCCGTGGTCGCCGCCGGGCAGGAGGGCGTGGTCGTCAAGGCGTCCGACGCGCCGTACGAGGCGGGGCGCCGCGGCGCCGCGTGGGTCAAGGTCAAGCCGCGGCACACGCTCGACCTCGTGGTGCTGGCCGTCGAGCGCGGGTCGGGGCGGCGGTCCGGCCTGCTGTCGAACATCCACCTGGGCGCACGCGACCCCGCGACCGGCGGATTCGTCATGCTCGGCAAGACGTTCAAGGGCATGACCGACGAGACGCTCGCGTGGCAGACCGCGCGGTTCCGCGAGCTGGCGGTCGCCGACGACGGCTGGACCGTGACGGTGCGACCCGAGCAGGTCGTCGAGGTCGCGTTCGACGGGCTGCAGCGCTCGACGCGCTACCCGGGAGGGCTCGCGCTGCGGTTCGCGCGGGTCCTGCGGTACCGCGAGGACAAGCCCGCCGCCGAGGCGGACACGATCGACACGGTGCGCGCGCTCGCCGCGCCGGCCTGACGGCTCCGCGCGGTCGACGCAGCCGCCCGGGGCGGCGGCGTGCGGGACCTCCCGGCGCGCCGACGCGCCGAGGCCTCCCTACGCTGGCGGTGAGGGATCTGCCCAGGGGGAGAGCATGAACCGCTCGATCAGCATCCTGTTCCGCGCCATCCCGCTCGCGATGGGCGCCGTGTGCCTCGCGTTCGGCCTGGACGTGCTGTCCGGCGGCTCGGACGCCGGGCACTTCGTCGCCGGGCACGTCTGCCTCGCGCTCACGGCCATCTGCGTCGCGCTGTTCACGACGGCGGCGACGATCATCCGCCAGCTCGTGCACCGCTACGGCGAGGTGTGGGAGATCGTCCTGCCCGTCCTCGGCTACGCGGTGGCCGCCGCGACGACGCTCTGGGGTGCGCTCGTCGCGGCCGGCGGGTCCGAGCCGCAGCGCGTCGTCGCCGGGCACGTCCTCATCGGCATCGGCTTCATCGCCGCGTGCGTCAGCACGGTCGCGACGGCGTCCACCAAGTTCGTCCTCATCCAGCGGTCCGCCGCGCTCGGCGCGGGCGGCGGCGCGCCGGACGGCGCATACCCGCGGGCCGTCGGCCGGGTCCTCGTCGCGGTGCCGGCCGTGCTCGCGACCGTGGGGCTGGTGCTGTCGGCCACGCTCTACGCGCACGGCGGCACGCCGCACCTGGTGGCGGCGCACGTGCTCACCGGGCTGTCGCTCATCTGCGCGTCGCTCGTCGCGCTCGTCGCGAGCATCGTGCGGCAGGTGCGCAACGAGTTCGGCGACGCCGAGCGCTACCGCTGGTCGTGGTGGGTGGCCGCGATGGGGACCGTCAACGTCGCCCTCGGGATCGGGGTGCTGCTCGCGTCCGACGACCCCGCGCGGCTCGCCCCCGGGACCGTGCTCGTCGGCCTCGGGCTGGTCTGCTTCAGCATCCTGTCCAAGGTGCTGCTGCTCGCGCTGGTGTGGCGGCGGGTCTTCGCGCTGGCGAACCGCATCCCGCTGATCCCCGTGGGCACCGCGCTCGCGTGCCTCTTCTTCGCGGCGTTCCTCTTCGAGGCCAGCACGCGGCAGCCCGGCTACTTCGTCGGCGCGCACGTGCTGGTGGGCCTCGGCGCCGTGTGCTTCACGCTGTTCTCGATCGTGTCGATCCTCGAGGCGGGCACCTCGACGTCGTGACGGCGGACGGCGCCCGCACCGCGGACGACGGGCTGCACGCGGGCACGCCGTGAGGCAGGGTGTCCGGATGGAGGAGACGGCCGGGACCCTGCCGGCAGCGCCCGAGGACGGGCTCCGGCGCGTCGTCGGGCCGTCCGCCTGGCGCGTCGTCGCCGCGGCGCTCGTGTGCGGCTCGGCCGTGCTCATGTTCGCGCTGCACGTCCGGCCGCTCGCGTACGTCCCGCTCGTCCTGGGCGTGCTGCTCGCGTGGGCGGTCGACCGCGTGCTGGGCCGCGACCTGCTCGTGGTCGCGACCGGCATGGTCATCGTCTCGACCATCCCGCTCGGCGCCGACCTGTCCGACCTCGGCATGGTGCGGTTCACGATCGCGCTATCGCTCGCCGTGGTGATCCCGTACGTGCTGTCGCGGCACGTCAACGGCGACGACGTCATCCGGTTCCCGTGGCGCACCGGGCAGCGGTGGACCCGCACGCAGTGGGCCTACCTGCTGTTCGTGGTCGGCGCCGGGTACCTCGTGCTGCCGTTCTACTTCCTCGACTCGGGCGCCTACCAGAACTGGCCCACGGTCGTGGAGGGCCACGAGGTCGCGCGCCTGTTCGTCGGCGTCAACGCCGTCGGCACGTGGGACGAGCTGTTCTTCATCTGCACGGTGTTCGCGCTGCTGCGCCGGCACTTCGGCCTGTGGACCGCGAACGTGCTGCAGGCGCTCGTCTTCGTGTCGTTCCTGTGGGAGCTCGGCTACCGCGAGTGGGGCCCGCTGCTGACCATCCCCTTCGCGCTGATCCAGGGCTTCACGTTCAACCTCACCAAGTCCCTCACCTACGTGCTGGTCGTGCACCTGCTGTTCGACGCCGTCGTCTTCATGGTGCTCGTGCACGCCCACACCCCCGAGCTGTTCGACGTCTTCGTCACCGCACCCGCGCGCTGAACCACCGCGCCGCACCACCCGAGAGGCAGGACCCCCATGACCGACGCGCTCACCACCTGGGCCGGCAGCCACACGTTCCGCGGCGGGCCGCTCGTGCACCCGACGAGCGTCGCCGAGGTCGCCGAGCTCGTCGCCGGTGCCGAGCACGTGCGCGCGATCGGCTCACGGCACTCGTTCCACGACCTCGCCGACTCCCCCGGCACGCTCGTCGCGCTCGACCGGCTCGAGGTCCCGACCGTCGTCGACCCCGACGCCCGCACCGTGACCGTCGGTGCCGGCGTCCGGTACGGCGAGCTCGCGCGCGACCTGCACGCCGCCGGCTGGGCCCTGCACACCATGGCGTCGCTGCCGCACATCGCCGTGGCCGGCACGGTCGCGACGGCCACGCACGGCTCGGGCGACGCGTCGCCCAACCTGTCGGCCGTGGTCCGTGGCCTGGAGGTCGTCGGCGCGGGCGGCGAGGTGCGCGTCCTGGGCCCGGACGACCCCGAGCTCGCGGCGTCCGTGGTGGGGCTCGGCGCGCTGGGCGTCGTGACGCGCGTGACGCTCGCGGTCCAGCCGACGTACGACGTCGCGCAGGAGGTGTGGCTCGACCTGCCGTGGGACGCGGCGCTCGCACGGTTCGACGCGATCACGGGCTCGGCGTACTCCGTGAGCCTGTTCACCGACTGGACCGGCGACGCCGTCGGCCAGGTGTGGCGCAAGCACCGGGTCGACGCCGGGACGCTCCTGGACGACGCCGTGCTCGCGGGCGCGCGCCCGGCGGACGGCCCCGTGCACCCCGTGCCCGGCCAGGACCCCGCGGCCTGCACGCAGCAGGGCGGCGTGCCCGGCCCGTGGCACGAGCGCCTGCCGCACTTCCGGCTCGAGTTCACGCCCAGCGCGGGCGCCGAGCTGCAGTCCGAGTGGCTCGTGCCGCGCGCGCACGCCGTCGCCGCGATCGAGGCCCTGCGGAGGCTGGGCGACCGGGTGTCGCCGCTGCTGATGATCAGCGAGATCCGCTCGATCGCGGGCGACGACCTGTGGCTGTCGACCGCGCACGGCGGCGACCGCGTGGGCCTGCACTTCACGTGGCAGCCGCGCCGCGCCGAGGTCGAGGCCGTGCTGCCCGTGATCGAGGAGGCGCTCGCGCCGTTCGACGCGCGTCCGCACTGGGGCAAGCTCTTCGCCGGTCCCGGCGCCGGGCGAACCTGGCGGGACCTGTACCCGCGGTGGGACGACGCCCGCGCGCTGATCGAGCGCCGCGACCCCGCGGGCGTGTTCGCGAACGACTACCTGCGGCGCGTCGGCCTGCGCTGACCCCCGCAAGGGCGTGCGGCGTCGCGGCCCCGAGCCACCGCGACGC
>JAEYNO010000201.1 GCA_023412515.1 Actinomycetes bacterium | reverse complement strand
GCCCGGTGCGCCGCAGCCGCGACACGAGGGCCTGGACGGCGCCCGGCGCGTCGGCCGGCGGCGGGTCCTGCCACACCGCGTCGACGAGCGCGGCGACGGACACCGCACGGCCGCGGGCGTCGAGCAGCTCGCGCAGCAGCGTCGCGAGCCGCTCGCCGCGGACGGGACGCCCGTCCACCGCGAGCTCGCCCAGCGTCGTGATCCGCACGCCCCCAGCATCCCCCACCCCGTCCCGCTGAGTGCGCCCGCACGCGCTCGAGCGCACCGGTCGCTGCGGGCGCGCTCGACGGCGTCGTGGCGCACTCGGCGGGGGAGGGCGCGGCCAGGTGCGCCGGTTGGGCCGGACGGGTGACAGCAGGTCGCTGGCGTTGTTCGATTCGGACAATCCGGACGACGATGGGCTGACCACCGCGGCCGCGGCGGTCGCCCGCGCGGCCGTCGCCCGACGAAGGGGACAGCCCGTGACCGACGCACCCGCCGCCCGACAGCCGGTCGGCCACGACATCGCGATCGACCGCGAGCGCGTGCGCCGCCGGCGCGTGGTCCGGCTGTGCCTCGTCGTGCTCGCGCTCGAGGCGTACGTCGTGTGGGCCGCCGTGACGGGGCGGCCGCTCGTGGTGCTGCCGTCCGTCGACCCGCTGGTCGTCGCGCCCGTGCTGTTCTTCGTCGCCCTCATCGCGCTGCTGGTCGGCACGCAGGTGGGGGCGGGGCGCTCGCCGCACGTCACGTACCGGCCCGAGCAGGTCGACGTGACGCTCGACGACGTGGTCGGCATCGACCCGATCGTCGACGACGTGCGCCGCTCGATCGACCTGTTCCAGACGCACCGGCGGTTCGCCGACCAGATGGGCGGCACGCCGCGCCGCGGCCTGCTGTTCGAGGGGCCGCCGGGGACGGGCAAGACGCTCACGGCCAAGGCGATGGCGGCCGAGGCGGGCGTGCCCTTCCTGTTCGTGTCGGCGACGAGCTTCCAGTCGATGTACTACGGCGCGACAGCGCGCAGGATCCGCACGTACTTCCGGGCGCTGCGCACCGCTGCCCGCAAGGAGGGCGGCGCGATCGGGTTCATCGAGGAGATCGACGCGATCGCGCTGCGCCGCGGCGGGCTGCTCGCGGCGGAGCCGACGGCGGCGTTCGTCGGGCTGCCGTCGCCGTCGGCCCTGCTCGCGGGGGAGGGCACCGGCGTGGTGCGGAACGCGATGGTCTCGGAGGGCACGGGCGGCGTCGTCAACGAGCTGCTGGTGCAGATGCAGTCGTTCGACGAGCCGGTCGGCGGCGACAGGCTCTACAACCGGCTGGTCGCGGCGGTGAACCTGCTGCTGCCCGCGCACCGCCAGCTCAAGCAGCGGCGCCCCACGCGCGCGCCGATCCTGCTGATCGCCGCGACCAACCGTGCCGACCACCTCGACCCGGCGCTGCTGCGCCCGGGCCGGTTCGACCGCCGCCTCACGTTCAACCCGCCCGACGCGCACGGGCGGCGCGCGCTCGTCGACCACTTCCTCGCGCGGCGCGCGCACCACGCGGAGCTCGACGACCCCGCGACGCGGGACCGGCTCGCGGCCGCGACCAGCGGCTGGACGCCCGTGATGGTCGAGCACCTGCTGGACGAGGCGCTGGTCAACGCGCTGCGCCGCGGCGACGACGCGATGCGGTACGTCGACGTCGAGCAGGCGCGCATCACCGAGCTCGTCGGCATCGGCCACCCCGTGACCTACACGAGGACCGAGCGGACGCTCATCGCGACGCACGAGGCGGGGCACGCGGTGACCGCGTGGCTCGTCGCGCCCAACCGCACGCTCGAGGTGCTGACGATCGTCAAGCGCGGCTCGGCGCTGGGGCTGCTCGCGCACGGCGACTGCGAGGAGGTCTACACGCGCACGAGCGGCGACCTGCGCGCGCTCGTGCAGATCGCGATGGGCGGCTGGGTCGCCGAGGAGCTGTTCTTCGGCCAGACGACGACGGGGCCGGCCTCCGACCTCGCGGCCGCGACCCGCACGGCCGCGCAGATGGTCGGCGCGGCGGGCATGGCGGGGTCGCTCGTGTCGTTCGCGGCCACCGACAAGGACCTGGTCTCGGCGGTGATCGCCGACCCGCGGGCGCGCGTGCAGCTCGAGGACGTGCTGGACAGCGCGCGGGCGACCGTGCGGCGGCTGCTCGCGAGCAACCGGGACCTCGTCGAGGCGCTGCGCGACGCGCTGCTCGACCGGTACGAGCTCGTGGGCGAGGAGATCACGTCGGTGCTGGAGAAGGCCGTCGCGCAGCGGCCCGACGGCGCGCGGCCCGAGCCGCCGGCGGAGCACCTGCGCATCGCGTGAGCCGCGCGGGCGGCGCCCGTGGTCAACGGCGTCGACGGGGCCCTTCGTCCCCGTCCCGCCATCCACATCGTGAGACGATGGTGGGGCCGGAGACCCCGGCCGCATCGCCGTCACCCGCAGGAGCCTCCCCGTGTCCGCCGTCACCTACCGCCGTCCCGCCGTCGCCCTCCCCGTCCGTGCGCGCGTGCGCCACGTGGTCCACGCCGTGCGCTGGGCGCCCGCCCCGTACTTCGAGGGAACCGCACGTCAGCGCCTCGGCTACGTGGCCTACGTGCTGGGCTCGATGCTCGCCTGGACGGCCGTGAGCCTCGGCGTGCTGGCGCTCGTCGGTCGCGCGCTGGCCGCCGTCTGACCCCTCGGCCCCGCGGCCTGCCGGCCGGGTGCGTGACGACGCGCGCCCGGCCGTCGTTGTGCGCGGGTCGGGACATCCCGCGCAAAGGGTCTGTGGACGACCTGGGGACGGCGCGGCGCGACCTGTGCACGGACGTGTGGGCGACGGCTCCCGGCGCGGCCCCTGCCGCGCGTCGCTGCACGTCAGGGGCCGTCGGGGCCGTCCACAGGCGGGGGACGGGCGGGTCCCCAGGGTGAAGAACGACACACCTGTAACACAACACCTAGTGGTGGGTTGCGTTGTCAGACCCCAGGTGTAGTGTCTTCCCGGACGGCTCGCCCCGACTTGCTCGGGTGCCTCGACGGCACCCGCCCCCGGGTGTCTCGGCCGTCCAGGGGATACACGAACCACGAGCTCGGGGGAGCAGACGAATGACCATCACGGTGTACAGCAAGCCGGCCTGCGTGCAGTGCACGGCCACGTACCGCGCCCTCGACAAGCTCGGCCACGAGTACACCGTGGTCGACATCTCCGAGGACGCCGACGCGCGCGACTACGTCATGTCGCTCGGGCACCTGCAGGCGCCGGTCGTCGTCGCCGGCGGCGAGAACTGGTCGGGCTACCGCCCCGACCGCATCAAGGCCCTGGCCGAGAAGCTGGCGACGCAGGTCGCCTGACCCACGGGCGGGCCGCGTCCCGCCCCGCACACGCCCCGGGTCGGCGCCGGCACCGGCCGCTCCGACCCGGCGGGCACTCGAGAACACAGGCCGGCCGGCATCCACGGGTGCCGGTCGGTCTGCACCCGGCACCCGTGGCCGGGCCTCGGCATGCCCGGGGTCCGGTGCGGCACGCGACACGAGAGGGAGGGGTCGACCATGGCTGGCCTCGTCTACTTCTCCTCGGTCTCGGGCAACACCCACCGGTTCGTCCAGAAGCTCGGCCTGCCGGCGCAGCGCATCCCGCTGCGGCCGACCGACGAGCCCCTGAACGTGACGGAGCCGTACGTGCTCGTGCTGCCGACCTACGGCGGCGGCAACGAGGGCGGTGCGGTGCCCAAGCAGGTCATCCGGTTCCTCAACGACGAGACCAACCGGTCGCACGTCCGCGGCGTCATCGCCGCGGGCAACACGAACTTCAACGAGGCGTACTGCATCGCGGGCGACATCGTGGCGCTCAAGTGCCGCGTCCCGCTGCTGTACCGCTTCGAGCTCATGGGAACCAACGAGGACGTCACGCGCGTGCGTGAGGGATTGGGGCAGTTTTGGCAGCGACGGTCGCAGATACCCGCGTAGAGCTGACGGGGCTGGACTACCACGCCCTGAACGCGATGCTCAACCTGTACGACGCCGACGGGAAGATCCAGTTCGACGCCGACCGGCAGGCCGCGCGCGAGTACTTCCTGCAGCACGTGAACCAGAACACGGTGTTCTTCCACGACCTCGACGAGAAGCTCGACTACCTCGTCGAGAACAAGTACTACGACCCGGCGGTGCTCGCGCAGTACGACCGCGCGTTCATCAAGTCGCTGTTCCAGTACGCGTACTCGAAGAAGTTCCGGTTCCAGACGTTCCTGGGCGCGTTCAAGTACTACACGTCGTACACGCTCAAGACGTTCGACGGCAAGCGGTACCTCGAGCGCTTCGAGGACCGCGTGTGCATGGTCGCGCTCGCGCTCGCCGAGGGTGACCAGGACTTCGCCATGAGCCTGGTCGACGAGATCGTCTCGGGGCGCTTCCAGCCCGCGACGCCCACGTTCCTCAACCTCGGCAAGGCGCAGCGCGGCGAGCCCGTGTCCTGCTTCCTGCTGCGCATCGAGGACAACATGGAGTCCATCGCGCGCGGCATCAACTCGGCGCTGCAGCTGTCGAAGCGCGGCGGCGGCGTCGCCCTGCTGCTGTCGAACATCCGCGAGCACGGCGCGCCCATCAAGCACATCGAGAACCAGAGCTCGGGCGTCATCCCCGTCATGAAGCTCCTCGAGGACTCGTTCAGCTACGCCAACCAGCTCGGCGCGCGCCAGGGCGCCGGTGCGGTGTACCTGCACGCGCACCACCCGGACATCTACCGGTTCCTCGACACCAAGCGCGAGAACGCGGACGAGAAGATCCGCATCAAGACGCTGTCGCTGGGCGTCGTCATCCCCGACATCACGTTCGAGCTCGCCAAGAAGAACGAGCCGATGTACCTCTTCTCGCCGTACGACGTCGAGCGCGTCTACGGCGTGCCGTTCGCCGACGTGAACGTCACCGAGAAGTACTACGAGATGGTCGACGACAAGCGCATCCGCAAGACCAAGATCAGCGCGCGCGAGTTCTTCCAGACCCTCGCCGAGATCCAGTTCGAGTCCGGGTACCCGTACGTCATGTTCGAGGACACGGTGAACCGGGCCAACCCGATCGAGGGCAAGATCACGCACTCGAACCTGTGCTCGGAGATCCTGCAGGTCTCGACGCCGTCGACGTTCAACGAGGACCTGTCCTACGCCGAGGTGGGCCGCGACATCTCCTGCAACCTCGGCTCGATGAACATCGCGCTGTCGATGGACTCGCCCGACCTGGGCAAGACCGTCGAGACCGCGATCCGCGCGCTGACGGCCGTCTCGGACCAGACGAGCATCGAGTCGGTGCCGTCGATCAAGAAGGCCAACGCCGGCGGGCACGCGATCGGCCTGGGTCAGATGAACCTGCACGGGTACCTGGCGCGCGAGCGGATCTTCTACGGCTCCGACGAGGGCCTGGACTTCACGAACATGTACTTCTACACGGTCGCGTACCACGCTATCCGTGCGTCCAACCTGCTCGCGCAGGAGCGCAAGGCGTCGTTCTACGGCTTCGAGCGCTCGACGTACGCGACGGGCGAGTACTTCACGAAGTACGTCGAGAAGGAGTGGAAGCCCCGTACCGAGCGCGTCGCCGCGCTGTTCGCCGACGCGGGCGTGCACATCCCCACGCAGGACGACTGGCGCGAGCTGGCCGCCCTGGTGGCCGAGCACGGCCTGTACAACCAGAACCTGCAGGCGGTCCCGCCGACCGGCTCGATCTCGTACATCAACCACTCGACGAGCTCGATCCACCCCATCGCGTCGAAGATCGAGATCCGCAAGGAGGGCAAGATCGGGCGCGTCTACTACCCGGCGCCCTTCATGACGAACGACAACCTGGAGTACTACCAGGACGCGTACGAGATCGGCTTCGAGAAGATCATCGACACGTACGCCGAGGCGACGCAGCACGTCGACCAGGGCCTGTCGCTCACGCTCTTCTTCAAGGACACCGCGACGACGCGTGACCTCAACCGCGCGCAGATCTACGCGTGGAAGAAGGGCATCAAGACGATCTACTACATCCGCCTGCGGCAGATGGCGCTCGAGGGCACCGAGGTCGAGGGCTGCGTCAGCTGCATGCTGTGACGCCCCGACACCGCGACACCCTCCGACGAGACCAAGGACGAACGACATGATGAGCCCCACGGGCAAGCTGAAGCTGGTCGACCGCGTGTCGGCGATCAACTGGAACCGCCTGCAGGACGAGAAGGACCTCGAGGTCTGGGACCGCCTGGTCGGCAACTTCTGGCTGCCGGAGAAGGTGCCGGTCTCCAACGACATCCAGTCCTGGGCGACCCTCACCGACGCCGAGAAGCTCATGACGAGCCGCGTGTTCACCGGCCTCACGCTCCTGGACACCATCCAGGGCACCGTCGGTGCGGTCAGCCTCATCCCCGACGCGCTGACCCCGCACGAGGAGGCCGTCTACACGAACATCGCGTTCATGGAGTCGGTGCACGCCAAGTCGTACTCCTCGATCTTCTCGACGCTCATGTCGACCAAGGAGATCGACGAGGCGTTCCGCTGGTCGGAGGAGAACCCGAACCTGCAGCGCAAGGCCGAGATCGTCCTCAACTACTACCGGGGCGACGAGCCGCTCAAGCGCAAGGTCGCCTCGACGATGCTCGAGTCGTTCCTGTTCTACTCGGGCTTCTACGCGCCCATGTACTGGGCGTCGCGCGCCAAGCTCACCAACACGGCCGACCTCATCCGCCTCATCATCCGCGACGAGGCCGTGCACGGGTACTACATCGGCTACAAGTTCCAGAAGGGCCTGGAGCTGGTGTCCCCGGCCGAGCGCGCCGAGCTCAAGGACTACACGTTCGAGCTGCTCTTCGAGCTGTACGACAACGAGGTGGAGTACACGCAGGACCTCTACGACGAGCTCGGCCTCACCGAGGACGTCAAGAAGTTCCTGCGCTACAACGCCAACAAGGCCCTCATGAACCTCGGCTACGAGGCCCTGTTCCCGCGCGACGAGACGGACGTCAACCCCGCGATCCTCTCGGCGCTGAGCCCCAACGCCGACGAGAACCACGACTTCTTCTCCGGGTCGGGTTCGTCGTACGTCATCGGCAAGGCCGTCAACACCGAGGACGAGGACTGGGACTTCTGATCCGGTCCGGCACGGCATGACCACGGCCCCGGCGGGTTCCCCGCCGGGGCCGTGGTCGTCCGCGGACGTGCGCAGGCGCGGTGGGGCGGGGTGGGCCTGCCCGCGTGCACGTTCGCACCCCCGGTGCGAACGTGGACGAACCCGCCGCACACCCCGGGAGGATCCATGAGCGAGCAGCACCCCGAGCCCGTCGACGGCACGCCGGACGTGCTCGAGCGACTGACCGACCCGGTCCCCGAGCCGGTCGACGGTGAGGACAGCCACCCTGACGACGCTGGCGACGCGGTCGTCCCCTGAGGTGCAGGCGGATGATCTGCCACAGGTGCGAGGGGACCGCCCACGTACCCACGCCTCTGTCTAGGGTGGGGACATGGCCGCGGCGGGCAACCGGGACGTCGAGCGGAGCCCTCGGGCGGTGCGACGCCAGTTCCTTGCCTCTGATGGGCCCGCCGAGGGGATCATGCTCGGCCTACCGACCGCTGCCGCACTGGTGCCTCCTGCCTCAGGCCCGCGCCCGTGGGTGCGAGGAGCAGAGCTGGCGGCGATCACACCGCTGACGCCCGACGCGGCGCAGCGGCTGCACGAGGACCTCGCTGCGATCGACCAGGGCACGGCGCCACCGTCCTGACGGCGAACCTCGACGACTTCCTGCCGTTCGCGCACGTCGTCCAGGTCGCGGCGCCGGTCCGCCGTTGACGCGGACGCGGCGGCCGTGCGTCAGCCCAGCGACGCGCGCAGCGTCTTCAGCTCGCGCTTGAGCTTCTTGCGCACGTACACCGCGGTGGCGACGGCCTCGGCACCGCTGTAGCCGCGCGGCGCGGCCTCGATCGTCATGATCAGGTAGAGGTAGGTGCGGTAGAGCGCGAGCCGCAGGCGTGCGCGGTCGTCGAGCACGAGCGGTTCGCCCGCGGCCTGCGCGTACCCGTCGAGGAAGTCGAAGTCCTTGGCGGGGTTCGCGAACAGCGCGGTCGACGCGAGCTCGGCCAGCGGGTCGCCCCAGAACGCGCGCTCGCCGTCGATGAGCGCCTCGAGGCGCGCGGTGCCGCCCGACCGGGCGACGAACACGTTGCCCGCCCACAGGTCGAAGTGCGTGAGCACGGGCACCTCGACGGTGTCGAGCTCGGGCGCGGCCGCCGCGACCTGCGCCGACAGCCCGGCCGCCGAGCGCGGCAGGCGCACGCCGTACCGCTCGGCGTCGGCCAGCAGCGCGTCGACCATCGCCGCGAACGCCGCCGACCAGCGGTCCGCCGACAGCGCGCCGTCGGGCCGGTCGTACCCGAACCGCGTGCCGGACACCGTGCGCAGCCGCGCGACCGCCCCGCCGAGCTCGCGCCGCACGGCGGCCGTCTGCTCGGGCTTCAGCTCGCGACGCAGGTTGTGCAGCGGCGCGCCGTCGAGGTGCTGCAGCACCAGCACGTCGCGGTCCACGTGCCGGCGGGTCAGGTCGACGCCCAGCACCTGCGGCACCGGGACGACCCCCGCCGCGCGGCGGAAGAAGTCGACCTCGGCCGGCATGAGGTCCTGCTCGTACGTGAGCAGCGGCGTGCCCGCGGGCGGCGCGACCTTGACGACCGCGCGCGAGCCGTCGGCCAGCGCGACCGCGTACGCGGCGTTGAACATGCCGTCGGTCAGCGGACGCACGTCCGCGACGGGGGACTCCGTGCCCAGCACCTCGCGCACGAGCGTCTCGAGGGTGGGGCGGTCGACCTCGACCTTGGTGGCGCTGCGCATCGGGGGAGTCCTCGCGTCGGTCCTGGGCCGGGGGCCGGCCACGTGTCCTCGTCACCCTAGCCAGCGTCACGGCCGCCCCCGGCACGCGGGTGCTCACGCCGCACCCAGCACCACGAGCTCGGACGTCGCGCGCGTCATCGCGACGTACCGGTCGACCGTCGCCGCGACGTCGTCGCCCCACGCGCCCGGGTCGACGAGCACGACGAGGTCGAACTCCAGCCCCTTGGCGAGCGTCGGCGTGAGCGACCGCACGCGGTCCCGCGCGGCGACGTCGCCCGCCCCGACGTCGCCCGACCCGACGACGTCCGCCTCGGCGACGTCCGCCCCGATGACGCACGCGACGCCCGCGGCGTGCGCCGCGAGCCACGTGTCGAGCACCGCGTCGAGGTCCGCCACGGCCCCGTGCCGCACGGGCACCCCGGTCGCGCGGATCGACGTGGGCACGTTCGCGTCCGGCACGGCCGCGCGGATCACCGGCTCGGCGGCGGCCATGACCTCGGCGGGCGTCCGGTAGTTGACCGTGAGCGTCGCGACGTCGACGTCCCGCAGACCCACGCGCGTCAGCCGCTCGACCCACGGCTCGACGAACCCCGCGCGCGCCTGCGCACGGTCGCCCACCACGGTGAACGACCGCGACGGGCACCGCGCGAGCAGCATCTGCCACTGCGCGTCGGTGAGCTCCTGCGCCTCGTCGACCACGACGTGCGCGAACGGCCCCGCGAGCCGGTCGGGCGTGGGCCGCTCGACCGTCTCGTGGTCGACCAGCGCCTCGCGCAGGTCGCCCTGCGCGAGGGACTTCATGAGTCCCAGCTCCGAGTCGTCGTTCGACGCGAGGTAGTCCACGACGTCCGCCATGTACTCACGGTCGGCGGCCTCCGCGGCGTCCCGCTCACGCGCGCGGCGCGGCGCCTCGGGGTCGCCCACGCGGCGCCGTGCGGCG
This sequence comes from Actinomycetes bacterium, assembly GCA_023412515.1. Lineage (GTDB taxonomy): Bacteria > Actinomycetota > Actinomycetes > Actinomycetales > Cellulomonadaceae > Cellulomonas. Next base: position 8,823 of record JAEYNO010000201.1, on the reverse strand, counting down.
TCGAGCAGCGGCAGGTCGGCGTCGGTCCACGCGTGCGGGTCGTCGCGCTGCAGCGCGCGCACCTCGTCCGGGGTCAGCCACGGCGCGCACAGCCGCAGGTAGGCGGGCACCGACCACAGGTCGGCGACGACGTCCGGGCCGTCGAGCAGCGGCCAGTGCCGCCCGAACGTGCGGGTCAGTCCGCGGTCGCGGGTCAGCGCGCGGCGCAGCTCGGCGGTCGGCACGTCGGCGTCGTGCCGCTCGACCACGAGCGCGGCGAGCGTCTCCCACACCTGGTCGCGCGCCTCGTCGTGCGGCGTGCCCGGCTCGACCGACGCGAACGCGTCCGCCCAGTCGGCGGCGGTCAGCACGACGTCCGCCCACGGGGTCTCGACCACCAGGTCGGCCGTCGGCGGGCGCTCCGAGAACGCGACGGCGGGCTCGACCGCGTCGACCATCGCGACGGTCGACTTCAGCGCCGCGACGCGCCGGTCCGGCTCGGTCCGCGCGTCCGCGCCCTCGGGCACGAGGTCCCGCAGCGTGCACGTCACCACACCGTCCTCGCCGAGGCTCGGCAGCACGTCCGCGACGTAGTCGAGGTACGGCCGGTGCGGGCCGACCACGAGCACGCCGCCGCGCCGCGCGAGGTGCGGGTCGGCGTGCAGCAGGTACGCCGCGCGGTGCAGCGCGACGACGGTCTTGCCGGTGCCCGGCCCGCCGTCGACCACGAGCGTGCCGCGCGCGTCGGCGCGGATCGCGGCGTCCTGGTCCGCGGCGATCGTCGTGAGCACGTCCCGCATGCGGTCGGAGCGGTCCTCGCCGAGGCTCGCGAGGAACGCCGACTGGTCGTCGGGTGCGACGCCGTCGGCGTGCGCGTCGGGCGTCAGCACCTCGTCCCAGTAGTCGACGACCCGCCCGCCCGACCACCGGTAGCGGCGCCGGCTCACCAGCCCGAGGGGGTGCGCGACCGTGGCCGCGAAGAACGGCGACGCGAGCGGCGAGCGCCAGTCCACGAGCAGGCGCGTGCCGTCGAGGTCGGTGAGGCCGATGCGGCCGACGTACGTGCGCGTGCCGTCGGCCGCGACCGTGCGCCCGAGGCAGACGTCGGGCCCGAACCGGCGCAGCAGCCGCACCCGTGCGGTGAGGCGGTGCACCTCCTGGTCGCGCTCGAGCGCGGCCGTGCCCGTGCGGGTCGGCGTGCGGCGCGCGGCGTCGAGGCGTGCGCTCGCGTCGGCGAGCTGCGCGCGCAGCGCGTTGGCCACCGCGGCGAGGTGCGCCGCGTCCTGCGCGACGAGCGCGGGGTCGGCCTTGGCGGACAGGGTCGCGGGCAGGGCGAAAGGGCTGGTCACGGGCGTGTTCACGGCATCGTCTCCGCAGGGTCGGCCGGTCCGCGCGCGGGTCGGGGCGCGGGCACGGTCGACGATCCTGCGCCCTGGTGGGGGCCTTGCCGCAAGCCCCCCACCTGGACGTATGGTGGATGTGGCGGGGAAGACGACGAGCACGGCACGGGTCGGTGCCGGAGGGGTGTCGAGAGCCGCGTCGTCCGGCTAGCTCGCGGACGTGCCCGTGGCGGTGGTGCTCGGTTCGCGCAGACCGGCCAGCGCGATCCGCAGACCGCGGTCGAGCGCGCGCGTGCGCTCCTCGCCGTCATAGGACGCGAGCAGGCCCTCGGCCATGGCCAGCACGAGCTGGACGTCGGCGACGGTGGTCCCGGCCGCGATCTCGCCGCGCGCGACAGCGGCCGCGGTGGGGGCCGTCAGCAGCGTGTCGAGGCGCCGGCCGAGCGCGTCGAGGTACGGCGCCGCCGCGGCGTCGGAGCGCATCCGGGGGAACAGGCCGGCGGCGCGGCGCTGCCCGTCGACGACGCGCCGGACGACCTCGTCGAGCGCGCCGGGGGCGTCGGCGTGCCGGGCCGCCCACGCCTCGACGTCGTCGAGATTACGGCCGTAGACCGCCGCCGCGAGCGCGTACCGGTCGGGGAAGTGGCGCTGGACCGTGGCGCGTCCGACGCCCGCCTCGTGCGCGACCCGCGCGAGCGGTGCGTGCGCGCCCTCGGCGGCGAAGACGCGCTCGGCGGCCGCGACGATCGCCGAGCGGTTGCGGACGGCGTCGCGGCGCGTGGAGGCCGCGGCGGGCGCCGCCTGGGCCGGGCCGGGGGTCACGCCGCAGGAGTCTAGGACGTTCATCCCCGCGGGGGGTCGGGCGCGGTGCCGATACTCGTGGAGACAGAAACGGGCACCGGTGCCCGCTTCGGGCTCGCGCCCCGACGTCCCCCAGGAGAGACCCCGTGACCCGTCACGCCCGCATGCTCGAACCCGCCCGCTGGGGCTCCCTCGAGCTGCCGAACCGCACCTTCATGCCCCCGATGGGCACGCACACCGCCAACCCCGACGGGACGATCTCGGACGCGGGCGTCGCCTACCTCGTCGCCCGTGCCCGGGGCGGCACGGGCCTGCTCATCACGGAGTCGATCCAGACGCAGGACGTCTACGACGTCCCGACGGGCTCGACGGTGGCGCTCACCGCGGACCGGCACGTCGCGCCGCTGCGGGCGGCCGTCGACGCGGTGCACGCCGCCGGAGGGCTCATCGCGGCCAACCTGACGCCCGGTTTCGGGCGCATCATGCCCGTCGGCCCGGACGGCGACGCACCGTGGTCCGCGTCCGACTGCCCCACGCTCGCGGACCCGGGCGTGCGGTGCCGCGCCCTGAGCACCGAGCAGGTCGAGGACGTCCTCGACCGGTTCCGTGGCGCGACCCGCCGTGCGCTCGCCGCCGGCTTCGACGCGATCGACCTCCACGGCCACACCGGCTACCTCACCGACCAGTTCCTCACGGGCGTGTGGAACACCCGCACCGACCGGTTCGGCGGCGACGTGCGCGGCCGCGCGACGTTCGCGACGGAGATGATCCGGATCGTCCGCGAGGAGGCCGGCGCCGACTTCCCGCTGTCGATGCGCATCACCGTGCGCCACCAGTTCCCCGGCGGACGCACGCCCGACGAGGCGCGCGAGCTCGCGGTCGTCCTGCAGGACGCGGGACTCGACGTGCTGCTCGTCGACGCCGGCGCGTACGAGGCGATCGACTGGTCGTTCCCGTCGTACTACCTGGGCGACGGCGTGTACCTGCCCGACGCCGCGGCCGTGAAGCCCGCGCTGCGGATCCCCGTCGCCGTGAACGGCAACCTCACGCCCGACGTCGCGGAGCAGGCCCTCGTCGACGGCGTCGCCGACTTCGTCGGGTTCGGGCGGATGCTCATCGCAGACCCGGACCTGGTGCGCAAGGTCGCCGACGGCCGCGCCGAGAGCGTGCGCCCGTGCATCCGCTGCAACCAGCTCTGCATCGGCAACGTCGCCGCCGGGCAGCCCCTCGAGTGCTCGGTGAACCCCGAGGCGGGCCACGAGACGACCCGCGTCACGCTCCCGGCGCCGACGGTCCGTCGTGTCACCGTCGTCGGTGGTGGTCCCGGCGGTCTCGAGGCCGCGCGGGTGGCCGCCGAGCGCGGGCACGTGGTCGACCTGTACGAGCGCGGCGAGCGGCTCGGCGGCGTGCTCGAGCCCGCGGCGACGCCGGACTTCAAGCGTGAGCTGCACCGCATGGTCGACTGGTGGGAGGGCGAGCTGACGCGCCTCGGCGTGCGCGTGCACCTCGGCCACGAGGTGACCACCGACGCCGACGAGGTCACGAGCGCCGACGCCCTCGTCGTCGCGACGGGGTCGACGCCGTGGGCACCCCCGGTCCCGGGCACGGACGGCCCGTCGGCCGTGCACGTGCTGGACTTCCACCGCGGCGCGCCGGTCGGCCGCCGTGTGGTGGTGTGCGGCGGGGGGCTCTCGGGCGCCGACGCCGCGCTCGAGCTCGCGCTCGACGGTCACGAGGTGACGGTCGTCGAGATGGCCCCGCAGGTGGCGGGCGACATGGTCGTGCACAACCGCGTCGCGCTGCTGCGACGCCTCGCGGAGACGGGCGTGCGCGTGCTCGTCGAGCACCGGGTCGCCGCGATCGACGGTGGCGGCGTGACGTGCGACGGGCCGCAGGGGCGCGTCGTGCTCGAGGCCGACACGGCGCTGCTCGCGTTCGGGGTCCGGCCCGACCGGGTGCTTCCCGACGCGCTCGCCCCGAGGCCGTCGACGTTCGTCGTCGGGGACTGCGTCCAGCCCGCGAAGGTCGGCGACGCCGTCCACGCCGGCTACGCCGCAGGCGCTGCCGTGTGACGCTCGCCGCGGGGCCCGCCCCCTGGCCCGCGAGGGTCAGGCCGGTGTCGGGCCCGCGGCGTCGTCGCGCGCCGGGCACGCGGCCAGCACGTGCGGCAGCGCCGACGTCACGCGGTTGCCCGCGGCGGGCAGCCCGACGAGCACCGCCGACAGCACCTCGTCCCGGCTCGCGCCGAGCTCGAGCGCGCGCCGCGTGTGGAAGTCCAGGCCGGAGTGCAGACCCGTCGCCGCGAGCACCGCGAGGTAGGCGAGCTCCTGCGTGCGCTCGTCGAGCGCGCTCGCGTCGCCGAGCTCGCCGACCGCGCGCACCCACACGCCGAACTGCTCGGGCGTCTCGCGCGCGAACGCCTGGAAAGCCTCGGACACGCTCATGACGCCGTCCCTCCGTGGTGCCGGGCGGCGTGCTGCCGCCCGCTGCACCGCGAACGTACGACCGGCCGCCCGCGGCGGCGGCGGACGTTGGTCCCCGGCGGTCGCGGCGTCACGTCGCGACTCGCGACGTCGTGCGACCCAGCGGCTCCGACGAGGCCGGCGGGAATCACGCCGTACGGGGCGCGGCCGATCGGGTGAGTGGCTCGCCACGCGGCCCACGGCCGGCGGCGGTGTCGCTAGCGTGCGGAGCACAGGGGCAGGGGGCCGGGGTCGCCTGTGCTGCCCGACCGGTCGTCGTCGAGGGGGCTCGTGATGGCACGTGCGCGAAGAGGGCTCGCAGCCGGGCTCGGTGCGGGAGCGGTGCTGGTTCCTGCGGCCCTTCCCGCCCGCCCCACAGCCACCCGGGCCGGGAGCCCCCTGCCGTGAACCCGTACCCCGGCACCGCGACGGCGCCCCTCTCGCTTCGCCGCTACCGGTGGTGGCCGCTGCTGCTCAGCGCGGCATGGCTGGGCGCCGTCGCGGTCGGGATGCCGTGGCCCGCAGTCCTCCTGATGCTCCCGTGCGTCCTCACCCCCGCCCTCGTGGGGCTGCGCGGCCCGTTCGTGCGCGGCTCGCTGGCGCAGACCCTTCGGATGTCGACGGCACTGGTGCCGATGATCGTCGTCGCCACGCAGAACCCGCAGTACGACCGGTTCGGGCTCCACCAGGGTCAACCCGGCGTGATCGCACCGGCCGAGTTCTGGTCGCACGTCGCCCGGGCCGAGATCGTCGCGCTCGTCGTCGTCGAGCTCCTGCTGATCACCCTCGCGTCCGGCCACCGCCGACGGGCCTGACGACGGGCGGGTCGCGGCGGCACCACCACGACCCGCCCGCACCGTCACCCCGGCGGCCTCACGACGCGCGGCTCCACTGGAGCGTCGCGGCCGACGTGCACGTGCGCTGCTCGAGCGCCGCGCCGTCCGCGGTCGACGCGCCGACGACGCCGACGCACCGCCCGCTCGCCCGGTTGACGAGCTGGTCGTACCCGTCGCCCGTCGACCGCCAGGAGAACTGCTGGTTGGTGCGGCCGTGGCACGTGTACTGGATGAGCCGCGCGCCGTCGGCGGTCGACGCACCGGTCACGTCGAGGCACTTGCCGCTGTGCACGGACCGCAGCGACACGTACCCGCCGCCCGCGTCCACCACCTGCCAGCGCTGCCACGGCTGCCCGTTGCTCGCCCACTGGCCGACCACCGCGGCGTCGTCGCGGTTGGGCTGCTGGACGTCCATGACCTTGCCGCTCGCGCGGTTGACGACCCGCACGTCACCGGCCCCGGGCGTGGGCGTCGGGGTCGTGCCGCCGCCGCGTGCGAACTGCCAGCTGCCCACGTTGAACAGCTCGCCGCTGCCGCCCGTGAACCGCAGCACGAGGTCGCGCGTGCCGGTCGCGCCGCTGACCGGGCACGTGACGGTCGTCCACGTCTGCCACCCGCCCGTGCCGGGCACGGTGCACGTGCCCACCACCGGCCCCGACGCACCGTCGAGCCGCACCTCGATGCGTCCGCCGCTCGTGGCCGACGCGACCCGCGCGCTGAACGACGCCGCACCGGACCCGAACGCGACGCCCTTGACGCGCACCCAGTCGCCGTTCCCGATGAACGCGAGGTTGAGCCCGCCCTCGGTCGCGCGCTCGGTCTCGACGCCGCTCGCCCAGGCCACGGTCTCGGCCTGCTGCGTGACGTACGGGTCGAGCGGCTCGATCTGCGGCGGCCCCGCGGCGGTCATGTTCATGAGCGGGATCGACCCGTCGGCGCCGTACGTGAACTGCTCGACCGCGACGGACCGCGTGAACCCGCCCCCGCCCGGCAGCGCGCCGTTGTGGTAGAAGAAGTACGACCTGCCGCGGTAGTCCACGACTCCCGGGTGGTTGGTGAAGCTGCCGCCCTGCCGCGGCATGACCGTGCCGCGGTACGTCCACGGGCCGGTGGGCCCGGGCGCCGTCGAGTAGCCGATGAACTCGCTGCAGCACTCGGCCGCGAACACGTTGTAGTAGGTGCCGTTGCGCTTGTACACCCACGGCCCCTCCTCGTAGAGCGTGGGCCGGTTGGCGACGTTGCCGGGACGGGTGCCGAACCCCGCCGTGGTCAGCGGGATGCGGGTGGGGCTGCCGGAGTACGACACCATGTCGCGGTTGAGCTTGACGTACCAGAGGTTCGGGTTGCCCCAGTAGAGGTACGCCTGCCCGTCGTCGTCGATCATCACGCTCGGGTCGATCTCGCCGTTGCCGACCAGGGGCCGCCCGATCGCGTCCCGGAACGGCCCGGTCGGGCTGTCGGACACGCCGACGCCGATGACCATGCCGCCGCCGCGCTGCTTGACGGGCACGTAGAAGAAGAACTTCCCGTCGCGCTCGACGACCTGGCCGGCCCACGCGTCGGCCTCGGCCCACGCGAAGGTCGTCAGCCCCATGGGGGAGCCGTGGTCCGTCCAGTTGGCCATGTCGGTCGTCGAGAAGACGCGCCAGTCCTTCATCGTGAAGTACGTCGAGCCGTCCTCGTCGTGGCTCGTGTAGACGTACAGGCGACCGTCGTGGACGAGCGGCGCGGGGTCGGCCGTGTAGACGGTCTGGACGATCGGGTTGTCCGCCGCCGCCGGCGCGGTGAGCACGACGGGCAGCAGCAGCGCGACCGCGGCCAGCGCCGCGACCCGCCAGCGGCGCGTCACCGCCGGCTCCACACCTGGTTGGCCGCGCCGGTGCAGGTCCACAGCAGCACGCCCGTGCCGTTGGCGGTGAGGTTGCGGTCGACGTCGAGGCACAGCCCCGACGCGACGCCGCGGATCGTGCCGTTAGCCTGGGCGGTCCACTGCTGGTTGGTTCCGCCGTGGCAGTCGTACAGCTGCACGGCCGTGCCGGCGGTCGCGCCGTTCGGGGCGTCGAGGCAGCGGCCGAGCACGCGCAGCGTCGCGCCGTCGGCCGTCCACCGCTGGTTGGTGCCGCCGTGGCAGTCCCAGATCACCGGGCGCGTGCCGTTCGCGGTGGCGCCGTTGGGGGCGTCGAGGCAGCGGCCCGACGCGGCGCTGACCAGGGTCGTCGTCGACGTGCCGGGCGACGTCGTGCCGGGCGTGACGCGGTAGAGCGCGACGCCGTGCGCGGGGACCGTCGCGGTGATGCGGTCGGACGTCTGACCCGTCGCGCCGGTCCACAGCTCGCGGTAGGACGCGGTGCCCGCGCCCAGTCCCGCCTCGGCGAGCGTCGCCGAGATCGAGCGCTGGCCGTTGCCGCGGTTGAGCAGCGCGACGGCTGCCGAGCCGTCGGCGAGCGGCTTGACCCACACCTCGGCGTCGCCGTCGTCGCGCACGCGGTCGGCCTGCCGCACGAGCGGGTCCTGGTCGATCGCGAGCACGTCGCGGTTGGTGAGGATCGAGCGCACGTCGGCGCTCATGTTGCGGATGTCGTTGCCGGCGATGAGCGGCGCCGAGAGCATCGCCCACATGCTCATGTGCGCGCGGTTCTCGGTGGCGTTGAGGCTGTTGCGCACGCCGACCATGAGCATGTCGGGGTCGTTGTACTGCCCCGGCTTCGTCCACTCGCGCATCGGCTCGATGATGTCGAGCGCCTCGGTGATGCCCACGAAGCACCACTGGTCGGACGGCGGGCAGCCGGTCGACCACGCGTCCTTGAGGTCCTCGGACGTGCGCCACATGTCGGCGAACGCGCCCCAGCCGGAGTACGTCGGTGCGGTGTTGTCGTGCGCGCTGTTGGGGTTGATCGAGTAGACGATGGGCCGCCCGGTGGCCTTGAGCGCGTCGCCGAACTTCTTGAACAGCGCCGCCTGCTCCTGCACGGTGCCGCGCGGGTCGCACCAGTCGTGCTTGACGTAGTCGACGCCCCACGACGCGAACAGCTGCGCGTCGCGCGTCTCGTTGCCGTTGGACGAGGTGCCGGGGCGGTTGTTGAAGTACTGGTCGCACGTCTTCTCGCGCGGCGCGTGGTACAGCCCGAACTTCAGGCCCTTGGAGTGGATGTAGTCGCCGAGCGCCTTCATGCCGGACGGGAAGCGCGTGGTGTTGGGGCGCAGGTTGCCGTCGGGGCCGCGCGTGTCCTGCATCCAGCAGTCGTCGACCACGACGTACTGGTAGCCCGCGGCGGCCATGCCCGAGCTGACCATCGCGTCGGCCGCCTGGCGGATCATCTGCTCGTTGATGTTGCAGTAGAAGGTGTTCCACGAGTTCCACCCGAGCGGCGGCAGCGGGGCCGGCTCGTCGACGGTGGGGGCGGG
>JAEYNO010000176.1 GCA_023412515.1 Actinomycetes bacterium | reverse complement strand
GACGCGGCCCGCGACCGGCCGGTGCCGGCGAGGGCCGGCGCGCGTCGCCCGGCCAGGCCCGGCCGTACCCGGCGTCAGCCCTCGACGTCCTCCGGCAGCGCCTCGTGCCCCGGCCGGCCGTGCGTCCGCTCGCGCTCCTTGAGCTGCGCCTCGTACACGTGCCGGCGGCCCGCGGTGAGCTCGTCACGGACCAGCCGCTCGGCGTCGGCGAACGCGCGGTGGTAGCCGTCGTCGAACTCCTCGACCACCTGGAACGTCCAGCGTCCGGCGAGCACGTCACGGCCCACCACGTCGGCCCGCACGCGGTCCGCGAGCTCGGCGTGCCCCGCCTGCTCGAGCCGGTCCAGCGCCTCCTGCAGCTCCATGTCCGCACGCCCGACCAGCCGGTGGAACGCGTAGAGCATGCCGCGCGCGTGCTCGACCACCTCGAACGCCGCGGTCACGCCGCCGACGGCCTCGACCGTCGCGTCGTCCACCCCCGGGGGCGGCAGGTGCTGGTCGTCGGGCCCGTCGTCGCGCGTGCGCTCAGCCATGGCCCCCACCTTGCGGCCGCGGCGTGCCGAGCGCACGTCCGGCGCCCGACCCCGGCCGGGCACGTCGACGCCCGACGCGGGTGCCGGGACGTACGTCCGGTGGCCCGTGGGGCGCTCGCGCGTCATGCTCACCCGGTGACGCGCACGACACCCGAGGGGGAGCGATGACGGCAGCACAGGACGCGCCGGGGGGCCGGGGTCCTCGCGGCATCCTGCGGCGCAGGTCCGTCGAGGACGCGCTCGCGGCGGTCGACGACCCGTCGCGGCAGCTGCGCCGCACCCTCACGGCGTGGGACCTCGCCGTGCTCGGCGTCGCCGTCGCCGTCGGTGCGGGCATCTTCTCGGTCGGTGCGACGGCCGCCGCCCGGCACGCCGGGCCGTCGGTCATCGTCTCGTTCCTCATCGCGTCCGTCGTGTGCGGGCTCGCGATCATGTGCTACGCCGAGTTCGCGTCGACCATGCCCGTCGCGGGGTCGGCGTACACGTACTCGTACACGACCATGGGCGAGTTCGTCGCGTGGATCATCGGCTGGGACCTGATCCTCGAGATGCTGCTGGCCTCGGCCGTCATCGCGAAGTTCTGGGGCGTGTACCTGTCCGACGCGTTCGGGCTGTTCGGCGTGGACGTGCCGACGGTCGTCAGCGTCGGGGGCGTCGAGGTCGCGTGGGGCCCCATGCTGATCGTCGCCGTGTTCACCGCGCTGCTCGCGGTCGGCACGCGCCTGTCGACGCGCGTGAACAGCGTGTTCACGATCATCAAGGTCGGCATCACGCTGTTCGTCATCGTCGCCGGGTTCTTCTACGTCAAGGCCGAGAACTGGACGCCGTTCGTGCCGCCCGCCGAGCCCGCGCCCGCCGGCACGAGCGGGCTGCACCAGCCGCTCACGGGGTTCCTGCTGGGCTTCGAGCCCACGACGTACGGCGTCATGGGCATCCTGTCCGGCGCCGCGCTCGTGTTCTTCGCGTTCATCGGGTTCGACGTCGTCGCGACCACCGCGGAGGAGACCAAGGACCCGCAGCGGGCCGTGCCCAAGGGGATCCTCGGCGGGCTCGCGCTGGTCACCGTGCTGTACGTGCTGGTGACCGTCGTCGTCACCGGGATGGTGAGCTACCGCGACCTCGCGGCGTCCGACTCGCCGTCCCTCACCACCGCGTTCGTGCTGGTCGGGGCTGACTGGGCGGGCAAGGTGATCTCGGTCGGCATCCTCGTGGGGCTCACGAGCGTGCTCATGGTGCTGCTGCTGGGGCTCACGCGCGTCGTGTTCGCGATGAGCCGCGACGGCCTGCTGCCGCGCGCCGTGTCCCGCACGTCGCCGCGGTTCGGCACGCCGATGTGGCTGCAGATCGGTGCCGGGGTCGTCGTCGCGCTCATCGCCGGGCTCTCGGAGGTCGAGCTGCTCGAGGAGATGATCAACATCGGGACGCTGTCGGCGTTCGTGCTGGTCAGCTTCGGCGTCCCGCTGCTGCGGCGCTCGCGGCCCGACCTGCCGCGCGGGTTCCGCGTGCCGTGGTCGCCCGTGCTGCCGGTCCTCGCGGGCGTCGCGTGCCTGTGGCTCATGCTCAACCTCACGACGCTCACGTGGCTGCGGTTCCTCGTGTGGGTCGCGGTCGGGGCGGTCGTCTACGCGACCTTCTCCTACCGGAACTCGATGCTCGGACGCGGCCGGCCCGTGGCGCTGACGGAGTCCGAGCTCGAGGGCGGCGCGCACGGCTGAGCCGTCGACGCGCCCCTGACCTGCGGGCGAGAGCGCGGCGGGTTCACCCGGACGCGCGTCCGGTTGGGCCCGGGGGCCCGGTCGGCGCGGGGGCGCCTGCGGCATACTGGCGGGCAAGCCACCGAAGGGACCCCCTCACGTGACCGTCTTCCTCGTCGTCGGGGGCCTCGGCCTCGTCGTCCTGCTCGCGTCGCTCGTGTTCGGCGACGTGTTCGAGTCGATCGGCGTCGGCGAGGGCGGGTTCTCCGGCATCGCCGCCGGCGTGGGCTCGGTCGTCTTCGGAGCGAGCGGCGTCATCGTCCTCAACTCGCACCTCGCGACCGTGTGGGCGTACGTCATCGGAGTCGGCTTCGCGGTCCTCGCGGGCGCGGTCGCGCAGCTGCTCATCAAGCGGCTCTCCGACACGGAGGACGCACCCCCGCCGCCGCTCGACGGCGCGTACGGCATGACGACCGCGACGACCGGCCCCGGCGGCGGCGAGGTCCGCCTCGAGGGCGTGCGCGACCTCGAGGCCCGCCTGGCGTGGTCGCACGAGGACATCCCCGCGGGCACGCGCGTCGTCGTCGTCGGCGTCTCCGGGTCGCGCGTGCAGGTCGTCCGCGCGAGCTGACGCGCGTCGACCCCGTCCCACCCCGCTCCACCCCGCCGCCGCGCCCGGCGCCCGCACCACCCGAGCAGGACCGAGAGGAAGGAGCCCGGCCCGGCCGGGACCCACCATGTTCGACTTCACGCAGGGCAGCGGCTCGACCGTGCTGGCCGTCGGCGCCCTCATCGTCGCGTTCGTCGCGGTGATCGCCCTCATCACCAAGCGCATCCGCCGGGTGCCCCCGAACGAGGCCCTCATCATCGTCGGGCGCGGCGCCGGCCGGAACGCGTCGGCCGACGCGGGCCAGCGCGTGGTCGTCGGCGGGCGCGTGTTCGTGTGGCCCGTGCTGCAGCAGGGCTTCCCGATCTCGCTCGAGCAGCGGCAGATCGGCATCACCGTCGAGGGCGTCGACAAGAACCGCATCAAGCTCGCCATCAAGGCGTCGATCAACTTCAAGGTCCGGGGCGACGAGGAGGGCGTGCGGCGTGCCGCGCAGCGCTTCCTGTCGCAGCAGGCCACGCTGACCGACGTCATCAAGGAGTCCCTCGAGGGCTCGCTGCGCTCGATCATCGGCGACATGACGATCGAGCAGATCATCAGCGACCGGAAGTCGCTGCAGGACGCGGTGGTCAACTCGACCAAGACCGACCTGGCCGAGCAGGGTCTGCAGGTCGACCTGCTCAACATCTCCGACATCTCGACGCCCGGCTCCGACTACCTCGCCAACCTCGGCCGCGCCGAGGCCGCGCGCGCCCGCCAGGTCGCCGAGGTCAAGGAGGCCGAGGCGCAGCAGGTCTCGGAGTTCGCGAAGATCCAGGCGATGGAGTCGATCGCCGAGCGGCAGCGCGACCTCGCGCTCAAGCAGGCCGGCATCAAGGCCGAGACGGACAAGGCGAACGCCGAGGCGAACGCGGCGGGGCAGCTCGCACGCGCCGAGCAGGACCGCCTGGTCGCGACGCAGGAGCGCGAGGCCCTCGCCGAGAAGGCGAAGGTCACCGAGGAGCAGCTCGACATCGACGTTCGCAAGCCCGCCGAGGCGTCCGCGTACGCCGCGGTCCAGCAGGCCAACGCCGAGCGTGACGCCGCCAACGCGGCCGCCGAGGCCGAGGCGTTCCGCCGCATGAAGGTCGCCGAGGCCAACAAGATCGCGACCGTGCAGGACGCCGAGGCCGCGGCCGAGGCGACGATCCGCGCCGGCAACGCCGAGCGCGACCGTCAGCTCGCCGAGGCCAAGGCGCTCGAGGCGCTGGGTCTGGCGCGTGCCGCGGCCGCCAAGGCCGAGGGTCTCGCGCAGGCCGAGGCCACGCGCGCGCAGGCCGAGGCGCTGCGCGAGCAGGGCGAGGCCGTCCTCGCGCAGCAGGTGATCGCTCTGCTGCCCGAGATCGTCCGCGCGGCGGCCGAGCCGATCAGCGGCATCGACCAGCTCACGGTCGTCTCGACCGACGGCGCGTCGGCCGTGACGAAGACGGTCGGGCAGGTGCTGGGCGAGGGCCAGGAGGTCATCAAGTCCCTCACGGGGCTCGACCTCAACACGCTCGTCGCGAGCATCGCCGGCAAGGCGGTCGCCGGGTCGTCGACGGGCACGAACCACACCGCCTGACGCACGGCACGCACCGCACGTGCGCCGCGCACGGCACGCGCAACACGAGGCCCCGGCCCGGAGCGATCCGGCCCGGGGCCTCGTCGTCCGGCCGCTCGCAGTCCGGCCGGTCGTGGGCCCGGGTCCCCGCGGCGTGCGTGCTGGATCGCCCTCTCGCGGCGAGAGTGCTGGATCGCCCTCTGGCGGCGAGAGTGCGTTCCAGCGCCCTCTGGTGGCGAGAGTGCGTTCCAGCGCCCTCTGGTGGCGGGAGTGCGATCCAGCGCGCCCCTCGCGGCGAGAGTGCGATCCGGCGCGTGCGGGCGCGCGGACCGGCCCGTCAGGGAGCGGGCGTGAGAACCACGACCGGGATCTGCCGGTCGGTGCGCGTCGTGTAGGTGTCGTAGTCGGGCCACACGGCCGTCGCGCGCGCCCACCAGGCGTCGCGCTCGGCGCCCGTGACCTCGCGGGCCACGTAGTCGCGGCGCACGGGGCCGTCCTGCAGCTCGACCAGCGGGTGCTCGAGCAGGTTGCGGTACCAGACGGGGTGCGTGGGCGCGCCGCCCATCGACGCCACGACCGCGTACTCGCCGTCGTGCTCGACGCGCATGAGCGGCGTCTTGCGGATCTTGCCGCTCTTCGCGCCGAGGGTCCACAGCACGACGACCGGCCGGTCGTTGAGGGTGGTGCCGCGCGTGCCGCCCGAGCTCTCGATCAGCTCGACCTGCTCGCGCGCGAACTCCGACGTGCTGGGGGCGTACTCACCGACGAGGGGCATGCCGTGCACAACCTCCGCCCACCCGCGCCCATTCCCGCCCGCGCGCGCCCGCCTCGGTCGCCGTCGCCCCCGCGAGCGCGCCGGAACGCGGCCGAGCGCGCCCGCCGTTGCTGGTGCGCTCGGCTGCTTTCGGGTGCACTCGGTGAAGGTGACGGGCGCGGCGGGTCAGGGGGTCGTCGCGGGGGAGGTGCGGCGACGGGCGACGAACCTCGTGACGACGCCGCGCCGGGGGCCGAACAGGTGCACGACGGCGAACACGACGCCCTGCGCGAGGACGATCGTCGGGCCCGACGCGGTGTCGGCGTAGTAGCTCGCGTACAGCCCGACGACGCCGCACGCGGCGGCCATGACGGGCGCGACGACGAGCATGCGCGCGAACCGGTCAGTCAGCAGGTACGCGGTCGCGCCGGGGATGACGAGCAGCGCGACGACGAGCACGACGCCGACGGCCTGCAGCGCGACCACGGCGGTGAGCGCGAGCAGCCCCAGCAGCAGGGCGCCGATGCGCCGTGGGTGCAGGCCGATCGCGTGCGCGTGGGTCGGGTCGAACGCGTAGAGGGTCAGGTCGCGGCGCTTGAGCAGCAGCACCGCCAGCACGACCGCGCCGAGCGCGGCGACCTGCGCGAGGTCGGCGCGCGAGACGCCGAGCAGGTTGCCGAACACGATGTGGTTGAGGTCGGTCTGGCTCGGGGTCACCGACACCAGCACGAGCCCGAGCGCGAACAGCGACGTGAAGACGATGCCGATCGCGGCGTCCTCCTTGACGCGGCTGGTGTCGCGCACGAACCCGATGAGCACGACCGCGACGACGCCGAACACGACCGCCCCGGCGGCGAACGGCGCGCCGACGACGTACGCGAGCACGACGCCCGGCAGCACCGCGTGCGACACCGCGTCGCCCATGAGCGACCAGCCCACGAGCACGAGCCAGCACGACAGCACCGCGCACACCACGGACGCGACGAGCACGGTGACGAGCGCGCGGACCATGAAGTCGTACGTCAGCGGCTGGGTCAGCAGGTCGAGCACGGTCACCGCGCGCCTCCGAGCGGGTCGAGCCCGAACGCGCGGGCGAGGTTCTCGGGGCGCAGCACGTCCTGCGGGGTCCCGTGCACGAGGACGTGCCGGTGCAGCAGCACGGCCTCGTCGGCGAGCGCGGGCAGCGCCGCGAGGTCGTGGGTCGAGACCAGGACGGCGGCGCCGTCGGCCGCGAGCTCGCGCAGCAGGCGCGTGATCATGGCCTCGGACGCCTTGTCGACGCCCGCGAACGGCTCGTCGAGCAGCAGCACGGTCGCGCCCTGGGCGATGCCGCGCGCGACGAACGCGCGCTTGCGCTGCCCGCCGGAGAGCCGGCCGATCTGCCGGTCGGCGAGGTCGGCCAGGCCGACGCGCGCGAGCGCGTCGTCGACGGCCGCGTGGTCGGCGCGGCGGGGGCGCCGCGTGAACCCGAGGTGCCCGTACCGGCCGGTCATGACGACGTCGCGCACCGCGAGGGGGAACGACCAGTCGACGTCCTCGCTCTGCGGCACGTACCCGACGGCGCCGCGGCGGCGGGCGTCGGCGGGGGCGCCGCCGTCGACGCGGACCGTCCCGGCGTCCGGCCGGACCACCCCCATGACGGACTTGAAGAGCGTCGACTTGCCCGACCCGTTGACCCCGACGAGGCCGCAGACCCGGCCGTGCGCGAGCGCGAGGTCGACGCCGTCGAGCGCGGTGACGTCGCCGTAGCGCACGTGCAGCCCGCGGACGTCCAGCGCGGGCGCACCGCCGGCGGGCCCGGTCACGACGCACCGCCGGTCAGGCCGTCGACGATCGTGCGCACGTCGTGCCGCAGCAGGTCGAGGTAGGTCGGCACGGGGCCGGCGGGCTCGGACAGCGAGTCCACGTAGAGCGTGCCGCCGAACCTCGCGTCGCTCGCGTCGACGACCTGCCGCATCGCGGTGTCGGAGACGGTGGACTCGCAGAACACGGCGGGCACGTGGCGCTCGCGGACCACGTCGATGACGGCGGCGACCTGGCGGGGCGTGGACTGCCGCTCGGCGTTGACGGCCCACAGGTAGTGCTCGTCGAGGCCCGCGTCGTGCGCGAGGTAGGTGAACGCGCCCTCGCACGTGACGAGCACGCGCTGCCGCTCCGGGAGGGTCGCGACGGCGGCGACGAGCTCGTCGTGCACGGCCTGCAGCTCGGCGGAGTACGCGGCGGCGTTGGCGCGGTAGTCGGCGGCGTGCGCGGGGTCGAGGTCGGCGAACGCGTCGGCGACGTTCGCGACGTACACCTGCGTGCGCAGCGGGCTCATCCACGCGTGCGGGTTGGGCCGGCCCGCGTAGGCGTCCTCGGTGACGTCGAGGACGTCGACGCCGTCGGAGACGACGACGTGCGGCACGTCGACGCCGTCGAGGAACTGCGCGAACCACGCCTCGAGGCCCAGCCCGTTGTCGAGCACGAGGTCGGCGTCGCGCGCGCGGGCGACGTCGCCGGGGGTGGGGTCGTAGCCGTGGATCTCGGCGCCGACGCGCGTGATCGACTCGACGCGCAGGTGGTCGCCGGCGACGTTGCGCGCGATGTCCGCGAGCACGGTGAACGTCGTGAGGACGACGGGGCGGTCGTCGTCCGGGCCGTCGGCGGGGGTGGTGCCCGCGGCGCCCGGCGAGCACGCCGCGAGCAGCCCGACGGCGAGCGCGAGGGCGACGAGGCGGCGGGGCGGGAACATGTCGGCGAGCGTAGTTTCGGGTATCCGAACTTGCAATCGGCGGTGCCCGAAAGATCGACGGCCGCGCCTAGGGTGGGGCCGGTGAGCACGCACGAGTACGCCATGACCGGGTTCCGGGTGCGCGAGCACCGCGTCGAGGTCCCCGTCGACCACGCCGACCCGCACCGGTTCGGCGCGCTCGAGGTGTTCGCGCGCGAGGTCGTCGACCCCGCGCGGGACGCCGAGGACCTGCCGCTGCTGCTGTTCCTGCAGGGCGGCCCCGGCGGCATGGCCCCGCGCCCCGCGCCCGGCGGCTGGCTCGCGACCGCGCTGCGCACGCACCGCGTCGTCCTGCTCGACCAGCGCGGCACGGGCCGCTCCACCCGCGTCGACGCCGCCGACGTCGCCGCGTTCGACGACCCGCGCACCGCCGCCGACTACCTCGCGTGCTTCCGCGCCGACGCGATCGTCGAGGACGCCGAGCACCTGCGCCGCACGGTCTACGGCGGCCGCCGCTGGACGACCCTCGGCCAGTCGTACGGCGGCTTCTGCACGCTCACCTACCTGTCGCGGCACCCCGGCGCGCTCGACGCGTGCTGGGTGACCGGCGGCCTGCCGCCCGTCGGCGCGACCGCGGCGGACGTCTACGCCGCGACCTACCCGCGGCAGCTCGCGCGCAACGCCGCGCTGCACCGCGCGTTCCCGGGCGACGTCGAGCTGCTGGGGCGGCTCGCGGACCGCGTCGTTGCGGGCGACGTGCGCCTGCCGACCGGCGACGTGCTCACCGTCGAGCGGCTGCAGACCCTCGGCATGCCGCTCGGCATGAGCACGGGCGTCGACGACCTGCACTGGCTCCTCGACACCGCGCTCGACCGCCGCGGCGAGCCCGCGCCCGGGTTCCTCGCGCAGGTCGCCGCCCGCACGGGTTTCGACGCCAACCCGCTGTACCTCGTGCTGCAGGAGGTCATCTACCACGAGGGTGAGCGCGCGCCCGGCTGGGCCGCGGCCGCCGAGCACGCGCGGCACGCGGCGTTCGCCACCGACGCGCGGCCCCTGCAGCTCACGGGCGAGGCCGCCTTCCCCTGGATGTTCGAGCAGGTCGCGGCGCTGCGGCCCTTCCGCGCGGCGGCCGAGGCCCTCGCGGCCCGCACGTCGTGGCCCGACCTCTACGACACCGACCGGCTGGCGGCCAACGAGGTCCCGGTCGCGGCCGTGCAGTACTACGACGACCCGTACGTCGACCTCGACCTGGCCCTCGCGACCGCCTCCGGGCTCGGGAGCAGCCAGGTGTGGGTCACCAACGAGCACCTGCACGACGGCCTGCGGGTCGCGGGCGACGTGATCCTGCCGCGGCTGGCCGACCTCACGGCCGGCCGGTGGTCCGTCACGGCACGCTGACGCCCGCCGCCCGGCCGGGCGCTCCCGGTCCGCCGGCTCCCGCGCACGCCATGGCGGACGCGGGCGCGACGTGCCGGTCGAGCACGCGGCGCCACGGCGTCGCGGGCAGCCGCGGGTCCAGCGCGGCGAGGCCCGTGCCGTACTTCGAGATCCGCACGGGCCGGTGCCCCGCGTGCCACAGCAGGCGGTCGGCGGCGCACGGCGTCGCGCCGGTCTTGGTCTCGACCACCGCCAGTCCGTCGAGCGCGAGCGCGTCGCCGCCGCCCGCCGGGGACCAGACGAGCCCCGTGTCGACCGTCAGGCGAGCGTCCGGGCGGCCGGGCCCGCCCGGCAGCAGCAGCGTCGAGCGGTGGTACCGGCTGACGAGCGTGGGGGCGAACCTCGGGTCGGGCGGCCAGGGGACCCGCGCCGCGTTGAGGGCCTCGCCGGCGAACCCGAGCGCGTCGACGGTGAGGCGGTCACGCGCGGACGGGTCGTGCGGTAGCCGGTCCTTGACGGTCGCGCCGCGCGGACCGCGCGTCTTGACCTCCACGAAGCACGCGGCCGTGTCGAGGTAGGTGCGCGTCCGGACCTTGAACCGCCGCCGCCGGCGCCGCGCCGCGCCGAGGTAGCTCGTGAGGTCCGGGGTGTCGAAGTACACCGACTCGTAGGCGAGGTGCTGCCGCCCGTCGATCCGCAGCACGCGCGCGTCGTCGTCGAGCCCGGCCAGCAGGGCGGTGACCACGCGGGCCGGGAGCACGTACTTGCGGTCGACGCGGGTCTGCAGCGCCGCGCGCGCCGTGAGCTCGTCGAGCCCGACGGTCGCGAACCGGTCGAGGGCCCCGCTCACCGTGCCCACCGGGTGCACGGCGCTCACCGGGCCGCCGTCCCGGCCGTCACGGGCTGCTCGGCGGCCGCGGCCGGCGCGTGCTCGCCCGTGAGCGAGTACCGCACGTCGACCCACGTCGTGTCGTTGACGAGGTCGAGCCGCTGCACGCTCGCGGCGTGCACGCGTGCGCCGAGCAGGCCCTCGAGGTGCGCCACCAGCGCCGCCTCCGACGTGAACGCGCGGTCCACCACGACGGTCTGCGAGCGGTACCGCCGCAGCAGCCGCGGCGAGTCGCCGATCGCGACGACCACGAGGATCAGCGCCATCAGCCCGACCGCGACGGGCACGGGCGTCGTGCCCAGCCCGCCGATGAGCCCGAGCGCCAGCGCCGAGAAGTAGTACGCGACCTCGCCCTGCGCGAGCTCCGTGGACCGCAGCCGGATGATCGACAGCACGCCGAACAGCCCCAGCCCGAGCCCGGCGCCGACCGTGCTCGACCCGAGCGCCGCGGCCACCGCCAGCACGCCCACGTTGACGCCGAGGTACGCGACGACCAGGTCGCGCCGCCGGTGCCGCGGGACGTACAGCACGAACGTGAGGACCGCGACGGCGACGAGGTCGGCGACGAGCAGGGCGAGATCGGGCACGGGAGGCCTCCGGGGAGAGGGGCGGGACGGGAGGGCACCATCGAGCCCGACGCCGCTGTGGCGGCGCTGTGCGGGCGCTGGGCCGCCGCACAGCGTCCGTCCGGCCGCGGGATGCGCTCAGCCCAGCGACGGCGCTCAGCCCAGCAACGGGTGGACCGCGTAGACGAGCCCGACGACGACCCCGAGCACGACGGCCGCCGCGACCCACGTCAGCAGCCGGACGCGCCACCGCGTGCGCCGCTCGTCGTCCATGCCGGACACCCTGCCGCCCCGGGGCCGGGACGGCACGCGCTCAGCCCGCCCGCGGCGCGTGCCGGGCGTCGAGCGCGGCGTCCAGGTCGGTGAGGATCCGCTCGCACTCCTCGACGTCCCACGGGGTGCCGGCCAGCTCGAACTCGAACAGCACGGGCCGCCCGGAGCGCTGCGCGATCTCGCGCGCGGCCTTCTGGTAGTACGTGCCGAAGTTCCGGTTGCCCGACCCCATGACGCCGACGAGCAGCCGCCGGTTGCGCTCCGAGCGCAGGAACCGGCGCACGGCCTCGGGGATCGTGTCGTTGGACTCGTTGCCCGTCTTGTACGACGGCGTCAGCAGCACCCAGGGGCCGTCGACCTCGCTGCGCCGGTGCTCCCGCTCGGCGAGGTTGTGCACGGGCCGGTCGAGCCGCTCGGCGAACGCGCGGACCAGGCCGCTCGTGGACGAGTAGTAGTAGACGGGCGTGCGGCGCATGCCCCCAGCCCACCGCGCCGGACCCGGCGACGACCCCGGACGTTGGTCCCGGCCGCGCCCGGGTGCGCGCCGCGGCCGGACCGGGCTCAGCCCAGCCGCGCCGACGCGATCCGCGCGCCCTCGACGAGCGACTCGAGCTTGGCCCACGCGATCTGCTCGTGGACGCGCCCGCCCAGGCCGCAGTCCGTCGACGCGATCACGTTCTCGGGGCCGACGCGAGCGGCGAACCGCTCGATGCGCTCGGCGACGAGCTCGGGGTGCTCGACGACGTTGGTCGCGTGCGACACGACGCCCGGCAGGATCACGGCGCCCGCGGGCAGCGCGACGTCGTCCCACACGCGGTACTCGTGCTCGTGCCGCACGTTCGCGGCCTCGAACGAGAACTGCCCGGCGTGCACGTCGAGCATGGTCGACACGATGTCGCGCAGCGGCAGGTCGGTGGTGTGCGGGCCGTGCCACGAGCCCCAGCACAGGTGGAACCGGATGCGGTCCTTCGGCAGGTCGCGCAGCGCGTGGTTGAGCGCCTCGACGCGCAGCGCCGTGAACGCGAGGTAGTCGTCGAGCGCGGGCTCGGGCTCGATCTGGTCCCAGTTCTCGGCGATCGACGGGTCGTCGACCTGCAGCGTCAGACCGGCGTCGAGGATCGCGACGTACTCCTCGCGCAGCGCGTCGGCCCACGCGAACAGGTAGTCGCGGTCCGTCGCGTAGTACGCGTTCGTCAGGCGGGCCGCGGAGCCGGGCGCGATCGCGGTGACGAACCCGTCGGCGGCGCCGGCCGCGGCCAGCCCCGCGCGCAGGTTCGCGACGTCCGACGCGACGGCGTCGTGGCCCGTGTACGTCAGCGGGCCCGTGCAGCGCGGGAACGTCGTGGGCGCCTCGCCCGCCATGACGCCCGACGTCGGGTCGTCGTACGCGGCGGCGAACCGCTGGTGGTCGCGGCGGTGCACGAACCCGGTGGTCCGCAGGTCGCCCGGCGTCGACAGGTGCCGCTCGACCGCCCACGCCATCGTCTCGTCGAGCTCGAGCCCGCCCGTGCGCGCGAACGAGTAGGACCACCACGCGCCGAAGTCGACGCTGCTGCTCATGGCCTTGCCGTACTCGCCGTCGCCCGGCACGGTGATGCCGAGCTCGACCTGGCGGCGCACGAGCGCGACGACCTGCTCGCGCAGGAAGTCGTCCCAGTCGGCGCGGGGCCGGCCGACGGCGCGCTCGGCGTTGGCCGCGACGAGATCGGGCGTGCGGGGCAGGGAACCGGCGTGCGTGGTCGCGATGGTCACGCGGGCGATGCTACGACCCGCGTCCGGCGCGGGCGCCGGACGTCCGGCCCGTCGTCAGCCGGCGGAGGACCGCACGCGCCGCAGCCAGTCCCGCACCAGCACGTCGACGACCGCCGGCCGGTCGAGGTGCACGTTGTGCCCGGCGGCGTCGAGCGCGACGTACGTCGCGCGTGGGTAGTGGTCCAGCGACGCCCACGCGTCCCGGTGGCCCACCACGTGGTCCTGCCGTGCGGTGACGAACAGCGCCGGCTGCACGAACGGTGCGGGCGACGCGACCTCGGGATCCACCGTGGGGGTGTAACGCTCGCCGATCCGGGTCAGCGCGTCCTCGTCCGCCGCGACCATCCCGGGGTGCGCGTACCGCGAGAACAGCCGCGCGCCCTCGGGGGTCTGGACGACGGCCATCTCGGCGTAGTCGTCGGCCGCGTCGCCTGCGGCCGCGAGCGCGGCCGGGTCGGTGTGGATGACCTGGCGCGCGGGCACGTCGCGCGACGCGCGGTCGGCTCCGACGACGCCCGCGAGCGTCGCGAGCCCGAGGACCTGGTCGCGCAGCGCGTGCGCGAGCGACCGCGCGAGGAGCCCGCCGAACGAGCTGCCGAGGACCGCGAACGGCTCGTCGCCGACGCGCTCGCGCACGGCGGCGAGCAGGGCCGCGACGACGTCGTCCGTGCTCGTGACGTCGCCCACGGGCGTGCCGGGCGTCCACGGCAGGTCGACGTACAGCCGTCGCCACCCGCCCTCGCCGGCGACGGCGTCGTCCAGCGGCAGCAGCATGCGGTGGTCGACCCCGAACCCGTGGACCAGCACCAGCGGCGTCCCGGTGCCGCGTTCCTCGACGTGCACGGGGGACACCCTAGCGGCGTCGCCCTCAGGCGGACGGTGCGCCGATCCGCGGGAACGGCTCGAGCGAGAACGCGACCTCGACGGGCACGTCGAAGAACGCGGCGATGCGCAGCGCGAGGTGCAGCGACGGGCTGTACTCGCCGCGCTCGAGGTACCCGACCGTCTGGTAGTGCACGCCCAGGGCCTCGGCGAGCTGGCGGCGGCTGACGCCGCGCTCGGTGCGCAGCACGGCGATGCGGTTGTGGACAGTCTCGGACGCGGTGGTGCGGCCCGGCGTGGGTTCCGTCGTCACGTCAGCCGCGCTGCAGGAAGGCGTGGAGGCGGTCGGCGAGCGCGCCGGCGGTCTGGCGTGCGGCCGTGCGGCGCAGCACCGCGGGTGCCGCGACGAGCCCGACGACGGCCCAGGCCACGAGCACGAGCGCCGCGATCTCGGGGTGCCACGCGCCGCCGACCTCGAGCCCCTCGGCGCCCGGCGGCAGCGTGGTGGACCGCAGCCCGTGCGCGAGCCAGTACAGCGGGAACGCCTGCACGACGCCGCTCGCCCAGCCGGGGACCGTCTGCGGCCCGAACACGCCGGAGACGGCCGAGAGCGCGACGACCGGGGCCATGACGAGCAGCAGCACGCGGGTCGTGCGGCCGGCCAGCGCGCCGCCCACGATCCCGACGGGCAGCGTCGCGAGGGTCCCGAGCACGATCCAGCCGACGAGGGATGCCCATCCGGTGACGCCCCGGTGCATGGGGTCCCCGAGCAGCAGCGCCCACGGCGCGAGCAGGATGACGAACATGGGCAGCGCGCCGAGCACCTGCGCGAGCACCACGCCGACCGTGTAGGTGGTCGTGCCGCGCGGCGTGGTGCGCAGCCGCAGCAGGGTGCCGTCCTCGACGTCGGCGGACAGCGCGAACGCGGGCCCCATGACCATGCCGAACACGACGACGGCGGCGACGATGCCGGGCATCGCCAGGTCGGGCAGCGTGGCACCGCCCGCGCCGGGCACCTCGACGTGCCGCTGCGTCACCAGGTAGACCAGCAGCGCGACGCCGATGACGACGTTCCACGCCATGTCGTCGGGTGCGCGGAGCATGTTGCGGAAGTCCGCGAGGCCGCGGCGCAGACCGAGGCGGACGGCGTGGACGCGGGGCGTGGGCGTGCTCATCGGGTGACCTCCAGCGGCTGACCGGCCTCGTGGCGGCGGACGATCTCCAGGTAGGCGTCCTCGAGGCTCGCGTGCGCGACCTCGAGGTCGGTGACGTCGGGGGTGGTGGCGAGCAGCTCGCGCGTGAACGCCACGGGGTCGTGCGTGCTGTGCACGTGCCGCTGCCCGCCGCTGGCCCAGCGCACCTCGGAAGGGCCGGCGACGTCGCGCGCGACGGCGGCGGGGCTGCCGTCGGCGACGATGCGCCCGCCCGCGAGCAGCAGGATGCGGTCGGCGACGTTCTCGGCCTCGGCGAGGTCGTGCGTCGTGAGGAGGACGACCGTGCCGTCGAGGTCGACGACCTCGTGCACGAGCTCGTGGAACTCGCGGCGGGCCGCGGGGTCGAGGCCGGCCGTGGGCTCGTCGAGGATCAGCAGGTCGGGGCGCCCCGCGAGGCCGACGGCGACGTCGAACCGGCGGCGCTGACCGCCCGAGAGGGTGGCCATGCGCTGGCCGGCGACGTCGGTGAGCCCGACGCGCGCGAGCAGCTCGTCGACGGGGCGGGGGCGCGGACGGTCGGGCGTGCCGTAGGGGCGGTACGCGTCCGCGAGCTGGCCGAGCAGCTCGCCGACCCGCCAGCGCCGGTGGTCGCGCCACGACTGCAGCACGACGCCGATGCGCGCCCGCCACGCGTCGTCGCCGCGCTCGGGGTCGACGCCGAGCACGCGGACGTCGCCGGCGTCGCGGCGCCGGAAGCCCTCGACGATCTCGACGGTCGTGGTCTTGCCGGCGCCGTTGGGCCCGAGCAGCGCGACGACCTCGCCCTGCGCGACCTCCAGGTCGATGCCGTCGAGCACGGTCCGGTCGCCGTAGGCCTTGCGCAGGCCGGTGACCGCGATGGCGGGGTCTGCTGTGCGTCCCATGTAGTACATGTACTACATGGGATCGTAGGTCCGCTACCTCAGTGAGGTCAGAGGATCCCCGACGCGACGCGTCGCAGCAGCGCGTGCACGGCCGGCCGCCACTCCTCGCCGTACGTCGCGACGAGCCAGACGCCCACCGCGACCAGCACGAGCGTCACGAGCAGCAGCCCGAGCCGGCGGCGCACGTCAGCGCACCCCCGGCCCGGGCCGCCCGCGGCGGGGCGAGGTCACCAGCGGACCGTCAGCCACGGCGAGTCCTCCTGCTCCAGCAGCGACCGGGTCGCGCTGGTGAACTTGCCGATCTCGGAGTCCAGCGGGTCGCGCATGTTCGACGCCTTCCAGAACGCCCGGCCCACGCAGAACGCGTCGCCGAAGTCCTTCCACGACGCGTACGCCGGGCGTGCGAGGTCCACGGCCTGCGCGATCGCCGCGTACGCGCGCGCCTCGTCGACGAACCCCGCGTCGACCAGCAGCCGGCTCACGTGCACGACGCGCGCCGCGTCCCACGCGACGACCGACGCCGGCAGCGGGTCGACCAGCTCGCCGTGCCCGCCGACCTTCGCCGCCGCGAGCCACCCCAGGTACCACTCGCGGGCCCGGGCGCCGTCGAGCCCGCGCGCGGCGGCCTGCGCCGCGACCTCGTCGGCCTTGGCCTCCGACTCGCGGCGGCCCAGGCGCTGCTCGAACGTCGCCTCGACCGCGGGGCCGACCACCGCGTAGTAGCCGCGGTGGCCCTCGGTCAGCAGGAACGCGTACGTCGCGTCGACGTCCTGCGGGCCGTGCACGTCCCACGCGCCCGCGAGGAGCTTCGCGGCCGTGCGCTGGTCGGCCTCCATGGTGAGCGCGTTCATGGGCAGGCTGCCCTCGGCCGCGTACACCGCGCCGAGCGCGAGGCCGCGCTGCTCGGCGTCCGAGAGCGGGCGCGCGCCCTCGAGCGTGTGGAACGACGACGAGAAGAAGCTCTTGAGGGACGACAGGAATCCCACGGGGTACCTCCGGGACGGCGGGTCAGGACGGGTTCGTCCCGATCGTGCCGGGCGCGCGTCCGGCCGTCCGAGACGTCCGAACGAACCCGAACGTCCGATGACTAGTCTCGACCGGTGACCTCTCCCGTCGTCCCGGGCGACCCCCGCGGCTGGGACGACCTGACGAGCGCGCTGCGGGCCCTGCGCGCGCACGCGGGGTCGCCGTCGTTCGCGCAGCTCGTGCAGCGCGTCGAGCGCGTCCGCGCCGCGCGCGGCGTGCCGC
>JAEYNO010000170.1 GCA_023412515.1 Actinomycetes bacterium | reverse complement strand
GAGCTCGACCGGGCGTCGTCGGCCGCCGAGCGCGCCCGCGACCAGGAGCGCCGCACCGCCGCCGACCTGCCCTGACGCGCCCGACCCGCACGGCCCCTGCGTCGGCGGCGGTCACCCCGTGATCGGTGATGGGTCCGGGGGTGGTGGTGCGACGGATGACGGGGTCGGTGGACGTGGGCAGAGGGGCGGGCGTGCGGTGGCTCGGCTCGGCGCCTTCACCCCGTGATCGGTGGTGCGTCGGTGGGTCGGGGCGCGACCGATGACGGGGTCGGCAGGCGGTGGACCGGCGACTGGTGGGCGGGGTGCCGGTTGTGGGGCGGGCGGCCGGCGGGGTCGGGTTGGCGGGCGGGTCGGGCGGGTGTCCGCGTAGGGCCGACGTCCCGCCGCGCGCCCACCGTCCCCGTCATGATGGGGGCCGTGCCCACCGAACCTGACGACGCCGAGCTCGAGCTGATCCGCCGCTCGGGCGTCGTGCTGCGCGTCGGACGCCTCAGCCTGTCCGCCGGCACTGGCTCGTACCGCGTCAAGGCGTCGATGGGCCGGATCGCGCACGCGTTGGGGATCGAGCGCCACCACGCGCACGTCACGCTCACCGAGATCACGACGACCTCCCACCGGGGGCGCACGTTCCGCACCGAGGTCACCGAGGTGCGGACCGTCGGCGTCAACACCGACCGGCTCGCCGAGCTCGAGCTGCTGGCCCAGCGGGTCGAGGCGCGTGCACCCGTCACGGTCGAGGACGTCGGCGCCGAGATCGACCGCATCACCGCCAAGCCGCCGCTCTACCCGGTCCCGCTCAACGCGCTGTGGGCGGCGATCGCGTGCGCCGCGTTCGCGTTCCTCAACAACGGCGGGCCGGTCGAGGTGATCGGCGCGTTCCTCGGCGCGTTCCTGGGGCAGGGCCTGCGGCGGATCATGCTGCACCGCGGGTTCAACCAGTTCGGCGTCACGATGCTCGCGGGCGCGCTGTCGAGCCTCGGGTACCTGGGGTTCGTGCAGACGCTGCACGCCCTCGGCGTGACCGGCCCCGTCCACGAGGCCGGGTACGTGGCCGCCGCGCTGTTCCTGGTCCCCGGGTTCCCGCTGGTCACGGGCGCGCTCGACCTCGCCAAGCTCGACTTCTCGGCGGGTGTCGCGCGGCTGACGTGGGCGGTCATGATCTTCGTGTCCGCGGCGTTCGCGGTGTGGGTCGTGTCGATCGCCGTCGGCCTGAGCCCCGACCCGCCCACCGCGCTGACGCTCGACCCGGCGCTCATGACGACGCTGCGGCTCGTCGCGTCGTTCGTCGGCGTGCTCGGCTTCGCGCTGATGTTCAACAGCCCGTGGCGCATGGCGCTCGCGGCCGCGAGCGTCGCCGCCGTGCCGAACCTGCTGCGCATCGAGGCGGTGCTGGTGCTGCAGTGGCCGCCGCAGGCCGCCGCCGCGATCGCCGCGTTCCTCGTCGGGCTCGGTGCCGCGTGGGTCGCGCCGCGGCTCAACATCCCGCGCATCACGGTGTACGTGCCGGCCGTCACCATCATGGTCCCCGGCGTGCCCGCCTACCGGGCCATGTACTACCTCAACAACGGCGACGTCACGCAGGCCCTGACGTACGGCGTCTCGGCGGCGCTCGTCGTGACCGCGCTCGCGGTCGGGCTCGCCGTGGCCCGCATGGTGACCGACCGCGAGTGGGGCTTCGAGCACTGACCCGGGCGGTTCAGGCCGGGGGCGCCGTGGGGTCCTCGGGGATCGGGACGTCCGCCGCGACGGGCGCCGCGAGGCTCGCGAGCATGCGCGCGTGCAGCTCGATCGTCGTGCGCGCCGCGAGCGTGTCGCCGTCGGCCAGCCACGTGGTCGTCAGGCCGTCGACCGTCACGACGAGCAGGCGTGCGACCTGCTCGACCGGGAGCGTCCACGTGCAGCCGCACGACGTGGCCGCGTCCGTCAGCACGTCGGCCGCCATCGCGTAGTACGTGCGGTACAGCGGCAGGGTGGTGCGGCCGTCGGAGCGGCGCATGCTCCACAGGAACAGGTCGAGCAGCGCGGTCTCGCGCGAGGGCTCGGCGCACAGCAGGTCGAGGTAGCGGCCGAGCCCGGTGACGAGGTGCGCGCGCAGCAGGTCGGTGCCGGGGGCTCCCGCGGGGAACCCGGCGCGCTCGATCGCCTTGAGCTCGCCCTCGAGGGTGTGCGCGAGGACCGCGTCGAGCAGCGCCTCGCGCGACCCGAACGCGTAGTGCAGCGACCCGAGCGGGATGCCGGCCTCGGCCGTGACCGCGCGGGTCGACGCACCGGCCACGCCGTCGCGCGCGACGACCCGGACCGCGGCGGCGACGAGCTGGCGGCGGCGGTCCTCGATGCTCATGCGCTCGCTCACGCCGCGGCCGCCCGGAGGTGCTCGGAGCGGCGCCCGCTGCGTGCGGCGGCGGGCCGGCTGGTGGCTGCGGGCACGGCTTCCCCTCGTCCGGTGGCACTTGGTCGATCGACCAAGTGAGCACACGGTGGCGGACGGAAGGGTGTCCTGACAAGGGGGGGACGCCCCACCGTCGCCCGCGCGCGCGGCGTGGCGGACCCGGGCGTGTCGGGGGCCGCTTTGGTGGCGGGGCGGCAGGCCGGTAGCCTGTGCTCGTCCTGGAGACGTCGCATAGCCAGGTCTAGTGCGCGGCCCTGCTAAGGCCGTGAAGGGGTCAACCCTTCCGTGGGTTCAAATCCCACCGTCTCCGCCAGCACCACGGGAGCCCCCGCCGAACGACAGCTCGGCGGGGGCTCCGTGGTTTGCGCGGCGGCCCCGGAGCGGTGCTCCGCGGCCGCCGGTGCGGTCAGTCGGTCGCGGCCTCCCGACGACGCCGGACCGCGAGGGCCACGCCTCCTCCGACCAGCAGCATCGCTGCCACGCCGACGAGCCCGAGCACGTCCGCCCCGGTGAGGGCCAGCGGCCCTCCGGCCGACGGGGCCGCCGGTGCGGGCGTCGGCGTCGCCGCGGGCGGTGCCGGGGGCGTCGGGTCGGTGGTGAAGGTGTTGACCGCCGTCACCACGAGCTGCTGGAGGTTCTCCGGGTTCCCGGTGACCACGACACCCGTGGCGAGGGTGCCGTGCTCGATCGTGACGTCGTCCGCACCGCCCGCGTCGGTCTCCTCCAGGAAGCACGTGGCGCCGCGCGGCAGCAGCACCGCGTCGCCGTTCGCGTCGAGCAGCGTCACGGACTGGCCGCCCCGGAGCCTGACCTCCTGCGAGACCAGCGTCCCGGGCTGCGGCTCGCCGTCGACCGTGACCTCGACCTGGCAGGTCACGAGCAGGGTGAACTCGCGGTCGACGACGGCCGGGTGGTCGGCGAACGGGCCGTCGAGCACCTTCGCCACCGAGATCGTCCCGGCGGAGAACGTGTTCACCACGACGGCGCGCACGGTGCTGCCCTCCTCGTTCTCGACGATCGTCACGGTGACGGGCGCCGGCACCTCGTCGGCGCCACCCGTCGACGTCTCGGTGACCACGCACTCGGCACCCACGGGCAGGCCCGTGACCGGTGCGGACACCAGCTCGCTCGCGTCGCCGTCGCGGACGAGCTCGAGCTCGCCGGAGTGGACCACCGCGCCGCGCGACGTGCAGACGACGTCGAACACGAACGACGGCCCGGCCAGCGCCGCCCCCACCCCGGTGAGCTGCTTGACGACCACGAGCGACCCCACCGGCTGGACCAGCCCGGCGTCGACGTCGAGGCGGTCGGTGTCGACCCCCAGCGCGATCTCGCCGCTGGCCCCCGTGACGACGTCCGCGTCGGAGTCGAGCGCGGCGTCCCCGCCCTGCTGCCGCAGCGTGAAGGCGTAGTGCTGGGCCCTCACCCAGGCGGGGTCGAACGTCACGACGTAGGTGCCCGAGGCGAGGTCGGCGAAGAGGTACCCGCCGTCCGCGCCGGTCACGGTCGAGCGCTCGACGGCGTTGCCGTCGACGTCCGTCCCCGTGAGGGTCACGGGGACGTCCGGCACACCGGGCTCGTCGTCGTCCTGCAGGCCGTCGCCGTCGAGGTCGAGCCACACGCGGTCGCCGATGCTCGAGGCGACCACGCCGACCGTGCGGACCGCGGGGCCGACGGGCTGCGTGACCCCGGTGACGCGACCGGCGGTGCTGTTCGTGTACACGTCGCCCTCGGCGTTGCCCGACGGCGTCATCGCGACGGCGACCGTCATGAGGTCCGTCGGCTGGAACGCGCCGGCCCGCAGGAGGCGCAGCCCGGTGACCTCGACGAGCCCCGCGGGGCAGTCGGCAGCACCACCGGACCCCGAGACCACGGCGCCACCCGTCGCGGCGTCGCACCACACGGTCGCGCCACCGGCCGCGTTGCTGGCGTCACCGGGGTCGACCGCGAGCGAGCCCGGGGGTGCGGCCGTGTAGAGGACCTGGATGCCGTCACCGGCCGTGACGCTCACGCCGTCGAGCACGAGGTCGCCCTGGAAGGCGCTGCCGCCCAGGCCGTCCGCCGGGAGCACGTCGATCACGTCGACGTCGGACACCTCGGTCGGCGAGTCGATGTTGGCGAAGTCGATGCTCCACACGAACGACCGCGGGTTCGTCAGGCCCACGCCGTTGACCTCGACGACGTTCTTGTCGACGGTCTTCGCGATCTTGATGCCCGTCGGGACGACCACCTGGATCTGCGCGGTGTCCTGCCGGGCCGCGACGGGCGAGGGGTCGCCGGGCGACGTGACGAGCGTGGTGTTGGTGTACACGGCGTTGCGCACCGTGCCCGAGATCTCGACCGAGTAGACGATCGGGTCGATGACCTCGCCGACCGGGTTCGGCCCGAGGTCCCACCGCAGGTACGTCTCCTGCGGCCCGCACACCAGGTCCGACCCGGCCGGGGCGCCCTGCTGCACGACGGCGGGCGAGATCGCCGCGCCGCTCTCGCGCACCGAGGAGACGAACGACTGGTACGGCGGCAGGCAGTCCTCGACGACGACGTCCTGGACGGTGCCGCTCGCGGCCACGTCGGCCGTGAGCGACGGGTTCAGGCGGTACCGGACCTGCGAGCCCGCGGTGTACTGCGGGACCGCGGTGTCGGTGAACTCGCCCGTGGTCGGGTTGGCCACGAGCTTCTTGATGCGTGCGGCGGCCTGCCCGAGGATCAGCCGGTCGCCGAACCCGCCCGAGTTGTCGGTCGGGTCGTAGGTCGACGTGCTCGTCGCCGCCGGGTCGGCGACGACGCCCGCGAGGTCGGTGACGCCGGGGACCCGCTTGATGCTGGCCCAGTTGGGCAGCAGCGTGCCGTTCGGGCCGGCCGTGGCCAGGACCCGCAGCGCGATGGAGAAGTTGACGTCGAACTGCGGCTCCGTCGCGCCGGCCCGGGAGCTGAAGGAGAACCGCACCCGGTTGACGCCGCGCCACGTGCCGTCGACCTGCTGCGCGCCCGGCACGCCGCCGGGGGTGGACGCCCACGTGCCGCTGTCGCACGACGAGTCGGCGCCGCTGCCCGGGGTGGACGTGTACCCGTACTCGATGCGCAGGTTCGGCAGGTCCGCCGCGGAGGTCCGCCAGCCGTCCTGGTACCAGCTCGACACCCACGCGGGGGACCCGGCGCTGGGCAGCTGCACGCGCGTGACCGTCGTCCCGGCGTAGTCGAACGTCACGGGCATCGCGAGCGTGGTGTCGTCCCACACGTCGCACGCCAGGTTGCTGTACGAGAACTCGGTGCCGGTCTGCGGCGGCAACTGCTGCTCGACCTTCACGTTGCTCAGCACCGTCTGGCCCGGCAGCACGACCGTGTTGCCGTCGTGCCACACGCCCGACCCCGGGGGTCCCTCGAACTCCCACCCGGTGTAGCCGGTGGGACCGGTCGGGGTGTTGCCCGGTGCGCCGGAGACGCCGCTGAACCCCTTGGTGAAGCCGAAGCCGGTCTCGATCTTCGTGCCGCCGGACCGCGAGTTGTTGGACGGGTCCTCGCCCTGGTTCGGGGTGCCGTCGATCGCCTGCGCCTGGAGGTCGCTGTAGGTGTTGCGCCAGCTCAGCGCCCACGTGCCGTCCGTGGGCGTCCCGAGGTCACGGACCGCGTCGAGCGGCAGCTCGACCCGGACGCCGGTCGACAGCACGATGCCCAGGTCGGCCGGCAGCGCCCCGCCGCCCGCGGCCCGCGTGGGCACGGTGTAGCCCGTCGTGTCGGCGTCGGTGAACGTGATGTCGACCTCGGTGCCCAGCGTCGGCTGCGGGCAGGTGATCGTGCCGCTGCTGCGGACGCTGTCGGTCTGCGTCGCGCTGCCCCCGGCGGAGTACGGGATGCCGGGCCAGACGTTCAGCGGCCCGTTCGCGCACACCGTGAGGCGTGGCGCGTACTTCTCGAGCGCGCCCGCGCCGGCGGCCGTCCAGGCCGCCGAGCTCGTGGTGCCGGCCCCGAAGAACGAGTCCGGCCGCAGGTCCTCCGTCACCGTGACCGGCGACAGCAGCGGGCTCAGGCCCTTGCCGCCCGCGGGTCCCTGCAGCGTCAGCGGGAAGTCCAGCACCGCGCACGGGCGCGCCGTGTCGAACGAGCACGCCGCGTAGTACTGGTAGAACGGCCCGCTGGCCTCGTTCTCGCTGTCACGCCGCTTGGAGACGTCGAACGTCGCCGCCGCCGAGACGCGGTGGCTGACGGGTGCCGACGTCGCGGGCGTCGTGACCTGCTCGGACGCGGCGGCGGCCGTCACGGGCGCGAGCGCCGTGCCCTGCGGCACCTCGGGCCGCACCTTGGACACGAACCGGTAGTCGAGCGACGTGCCCGCGTCCTGCCCGTCGACGACGCAGCTGACGGTCTGCGACGGCAGGTCCTGCCAGCTCGTGGCGGTGACCGGCACGACCGGCGGCGGGAGCTGCGCGGGCGTCACGCCGGACCCGTCCAGGCAGAACGGCGGCAGCGACACGAGCTCCTCGCCCTGCGGCAGCGCGAACGTGATCGTCGGGCGCGTCTGCGCGGCGCCCTCGTACCGCACGCCCACCGTGTAGGTGACGGTGTCGTTGGTGCGCACGACGTCGTCGTCGGCGGCGGAGTCGTGGCCCGGCGCGTCGTCGGCGTCGAACGGCGCCGTGCCGGTCGCCTGCGTGAGCGTCACCGACAGGGTCGGGTCGCCGACCGCGAGCGGCGCGACGTCGGCGGCGCCGGCGGCGGACGGTGCGGCCGGGGCTGCGGCGGACGGCGC
>JAEYNO010000130.1 GCA_023412515.1 Actinomycetes bacterium | reverse complement strand
GTCCCCGCCCGCCGCGACGGCCCGCCGCGCGGTCGGTGCGCGGCAGGCCCGTACGCCGTGCGGCGCCCTCGGGCGGCGGCGCTGCGCCGACAGCGAAACGACGCGTCGCCAGGACATGGGCGGGTGCGCGCGGGCGTTAGGGTCACAGCAACGCGCGGCCGGTGGAGCACCCGACGGGTCCCGCCGCCGCGTCAGACGTAGCCAGACGAGGGAGCCTTCGTGAACGAGCAGGTGCCGGCCCTGGCCCGGGCAGATTCTCCGGGCCTCGGGCTCAACGATTCCATCTACAACCGACTGCTGCGCGAGCGGATCATCTGGCTCGGCTCGGAGGTCCGCGACGAGAACGCCAACGCCATCTGCGCGCAGATGATGCTGCTGGCGGCCGAGGACCCCGACAAGGACATCTGGCTGTACATCAACTCGCCGGGCGGGTCGATCACCGCCGGCATGGCGATCTACGACACGATGCAGTACATCAAGCCGGACGTCGCGACCATCGCGATGGGCATGGCCGCGTCGATGGGGCAGTTCCTGCTCTCGTCGGGCGCCAAGGGCAAGCGCTACGCGACGCCCCACGCCCGCGTCATGATGCACCAGCCCTCGGGCGGCATCGGCGGCACCGCGACCGACGTCCGCATCAACGCCCAGCTGATCCTGCACATGAAGAAGGTGCTGGCCGAGCTGATCGCCGAGCAGACCGGCAAGTCCGTCGAGCAGATCAACGCCGACTCGGACCGCGACCGCTGGTTCACGGCGCCCGAGGCGCTCGAGTACGGCTTCATCGACCACGTGGTCACCAGCAGCCACTCGGTCGCCGGCGGCGGCGGGACCTCGGCCTGACGGCCGCGGCGACGCGCACAGAACCAGCGAGGAGAACCTTCGTGAGCATGGAGTCCCAGTTCATCGCCCGCGCCGGCCGGTTGGCCGGCGGCACGGCGCCCGCCTCGCCGTCCGGCCGCTACGTGCTGCCGCAGTTCGAGGAGCGGACCGCCTACGGCTTCAAGCGCCAGGACCCGTACACCAAGCTGTTCGAGGACCGCATCATCTTCCTCGGCGTGCAGGTCGACGACGCGTCCGCGGACGACGTCATGGCGCAGCTGCTCGTGCTCGAGTCCACGGACCCGGACCGCGACATCACGCTGTACATCAACTCGCCCGGTGGCTCGTTCACGGCCCTCACGGCGATCTACGACACGATGCAGTACATCAAGCCGCACATCGCGACCGTCTGCCTCGGGCAGGCGGCCTCGGCCGCGGCCGTGCTGCTCGCGGCCGGCTCGCCCGGCAAGCGCCTGGCGCTGCCGAACGCGCGCGTGCTGATCCACCAGCCCGCGATGGAGGGCGGCGGCTACGCGC
This sequence comes from Actinomycetes bacterium, assembly GCA_023412515.1. GTDB lineage: Bacteria > Actinomycetota > Actinomycetes > Actinomycetales > Cellulomonadaceae > Cellulomonas. The sequence continues at coordinate 12,376 of JAEYNO010000130.1, read as the reverse complement.
AGGCCTCCGACATCGAGATCCACGCCAACGAGCTCATCCGCATCCGCGAGTGGCTCGAGCAGGCGCTGGCCCAGCACACGGGCCGCTCGGTCGAGCAGGTCGCGCAGGACATCGAGCGCGACAAGATCCTCACCGCGGCGCAGGCCAAGGAGTACGGGATCGTCGACCAGGTGCTCGAGAGCCGCAAGGGCGTGCACCCGACGGTCGTCCAGCCGTCGTCCTGACGTCTGGCCGTGTCGGCCCCGGTCCCGTCCTCACGCGACGGCACCGGGGCCGACGCAACCCGGCGCGACTGCGCCATCCGTGCGAACCGGACGTGCCTCGCGGCGTGTTCGGGGCGACACGCCGCGACCCGCCAGCGGCGTTCGGCTGACACCCGGCCCCCGGTGGTGTGCAATGGGGGGACGTGACTCGCGGATCGCGAGGTCACGACGACGGCGCACCGCCGGAACGGCGGAGGGCGACACGAGGGAAGGGGACGCACATGGCGCGGATCGGGGACGGTGCCGACCTTCTCAAGTGCTCGTTCTGCGGCAAGTCCCAGAAGCAGGTGAAGAAGCTCATCGCCGGCCCGGGCGTGTACATCTGCGACGAGTGCATCGACCTGTGCAACGAGATCATCGAGGAGGAGCTCGCCGAGGCCACCGAGGTCGGCATGGTCGAGCTCCCCAAGCCGCGCGAGATCTTCGACTTCCTCGAGCAGTACATCGTGGGCCAGGAGGGCGCCAAGCGATCGCTCGCGGTGGCGGTGTACAACCATTACAAGCGGATCCAGGCCGGTGAGGGCGCGCGGACGACGGCGGGCGAGGAGCCCGTGGAGATCGCGAAGTCCAACATCCTGCTGATCGGCCCCACGGGGTGCGGCAAGACGTACCTCGCCCAGACGCTCGCGAAGATGCTCAACGTGCCGTTCGCGATCGCCGACGCCACGGCCCTCACCGAGGCGGGCTACGTCGGCGAGGACGTCGAGAACATCCTCCTCAAGCTCATCCAGGCCGCTGACTACGACGTCAAGAAGGCCGAGCAGGGGATCATCTACATCGACGAGATCGACAAGATCGCGCGCAAGAGCGAGAACCCGTCGATCACGCGCGACGTCTCGGGCGAGGGCGTGCAGCAGGCGCTGCTGAAGATCATCGAGGGCACCACGGCCTCGGTCCCGCCGCAGGGCGGACGCAAGCACCCGCACCAGGAGTTCATCCAGATCGACACGGGCAACGTGCTGTTCATCGTCGCCGGCGCGTTCGCGGGCCTCGACGACATCATCGCGGCTCGCGCGCGCAAGCGTGTCGTCGGGTTCGGTGCGCCGCTGGTCGACAACCACGAGGAGGGCGACCTCTTCTCCGAGGTGCGCCCCGAGGACCTGCAGAAGTACGGGCTCATCCCCGAGTTCATCGGCCGTCTGCCGGTCGTCGCCGCGGTGGGCCGTCTCGACCAGGACGCGCTCGTGCGCATCCTCACCGAGCCGCGCAACGCCCTGGTGAAGCAGTACCAGCGGATGTTCGAGATCGACGGCGTCGAGCTCGAGTTCGACGACGACGCCGTGGCCGCGATCGCCGACCAGGCCCTGCTGCGCGGCACGGGCGCGCGCGGTCTGCGCGCGATCATGGAGGAGGTCCTCCAGCAGGTGATGTTCGAGGTGCCCAGCCGCGACGACGTGGCGCGCGTGCTCATCACGCGTGAGGTGGTCCTCGAGAACGTCAACCCGACCCTCGTGCCGCGCGAGAAGCGTCCGCCGCGCGAGAAGAGCGCCTGAGGCGTCCGCAGGCGACCTAGGATCGCGTCCGTGACCGACCAGGACGTGCCCCACCCGCCCGTGCCCGCGACGCAGGAGCCTGCGGACATCCCGCCCGAGCTCGCACGCCTGCGGCACAGCATCGACAACATCGACGCTGCGCTCGTGTACCTGCTCGCCGAGCGGTTCAAGGCGACCAAGCAGGTGGGCGTCCTCAAGGCGCAGCGCGGTCTGCCGCCGTCCGACCCCGGCCGCGAGGAACGTCAGGTGACGCGTCTGCGGGCGCTCGCGCACGAGGCAGATCTCGACCCGGTGTTCGCCGAGAAGTTCCTCGAGTTCATCGTCGCCGAGGTCATCCGGCACCACGAGGCGCTCGCGCAGGACCACACCGGCGAGGCCTGAGCCGCCTCCTGGCGCACCTCCCGGCGCCGGCACGCGCCCGTCCTCGACTGGGGTGGCGTCGCGCGCGATCCTGCGGTTGGTTAGGAGTGCTCAAGGGCTCGGGCACGACGACGCGTCGCAGCCGCCCGGGCACGCCCGCCGTGAGGTCCACACCGCTGGACCGCTGGAGGTTGCCGCATGGATCTGCACTGGCTCAAGCCGTTGCTCGGCCGCACGTCGCCGTTCACCACCGTCTTCCTCGACGCGACGAGAGCCGAGTCGGCGGGGGAGTCGGAGGCGGCGGACCGGTGGCGAGCAGCGAGGCGCACGCTCGAGCGTGACGGCGCGCCCGCGCGCGTGCTCGACGAGATCGCCGACCTGGTCACCGTGCCGACCGGGGTGCGGGGTCCGCACGGCCGCGTCGTCATCGCGGACGCCGACGGTGTCGTGGTGGACCGGGTCGTGGCCGAGCCGCCCGCGCAGACGGTGGCGACGCACGGGCCGGTGCCGGACCTCGTGGCCGCGGTCCGCGCCGCCGACCAGGCCGTCGACCTGCTGGTCGTCGCCGTCGACCGCACGGGCGCCGACCTCACGTGGAAGTCGGCGGGCGGTGCTCGCGCGGCCTCCGCGCCGGCGGACGACATCGTCCGCGAGAGCGTCGAGGGCGGGCACGACGACGTGCACAAGACGCGCGAGGGCGGGCTGTCGCGTCGCAGCCAGACGCGCGCCGAGGACTCGTGGGAGCGCAACGCCGAGGCGGTCGCCGCGTTCCTCGACAAGCGCGTCGCCGAGCGGTGCCCCGAGCTGATCGTGCTCACGGGCGATGTGCGGGCGGTCGCGCTGGTGTGCGAGAACGTCGGCCAGCAGGTGCGTGAGCTCGTCGTCGAGGTGCCCGGAGGGGCCCGTGGCGAGGGTGCCAAGCCCGAGGCGTTCGCGACGCGCGTGCGGGCCGAGGTGGACGCGTGCCGCGAGCGGCGACGTCAGCGGGTGCTCGACCGGTTCGGGCAGGCGCTCGGGCGCGGCGCGGGCGCCGTGACCTCGCTCGACGACGTGGTCGAGGTGCTGCGCCGCGGTCAGGTCGCCGAGCTGGTGCTGGCCGACGACGCGCTCACGACCCTGCAGGAGCGCGAGGTGCTGGTCGGGCTCCAGCCGCTCGAGCTCGCGACCAGCCAGGCCGACCTGGAGACGCTGGGCGTCTCGGAGGCTCGTCGGTTCCCGGCGGTCGTCGCGCTCGCGCGTGCGGCGCTGGGGCAGGACGCCGGCGTGACGTTCACGGCGGAGGCCACCCCGGAGCTCGTCGACGGCGTGGGCGCGCTGCTGCGCTGGTCCGACGACTCGACGCCGAGCGAGCAGCTGCTCACCCAGTCGGCCGACGCGAAGCGCGTGCGGACGATCGTCTAGGCGCGCGCGGCCGGCGCCGCGGACCCTCGGCCGCTCAGACGGCCAGGGCCCGGCGGTCGGCGCGCGCCCGCGCCTGCTCACGCTGCAACCGGAGGACGAGCCGGAAAAGCGCCTCGCGCGTGCGGTTGTCCAGCCCGAGCAGCTCGCAGCCGTAGCGCCAGCCCCAGGGCGCGTCCTCGATGCGCAGGACCCGCGCGCGCAGGTCGACCGCGCCGGCGTCGACGGGCAGCGAGAACCGCACCGTGTCGCCCACGTCCAGGACGGCGGGGCTCGCGAACCGGATCCCCGAGGCGCTGACGTCCACGACGGACAGGCGGATCGCCCCGCCGTCCTCGTCGCGGTCGCGGACCGCGATGCACGCCGCCTGGTACTCGGCGCGAGCCGCGGACCGGCGCTGGTTCTGCTCGACGAGCTCCTGGACGACGATGGTCACCTGCTCGTCGGTGATCCCGCCGATGAGGCCGGTGTAACGGCACTCGCCGCGCACGGGGTCGAGCACGATCGTCTGGACGGCGTCACCGATGTGCTGTTCGGTCAGCGGGGAGTGCACGCGCGCCACGAGGACACCCGCGTCGTAGCTCTCCACGAACCCGACCGCCGAGCCGTGCTTCGCCCCGACGTGACAGACCGCCAGCTCGTGCACCGTGCTCACCTCAGATCGTCGTCTCCCTTTCCTGACACCTGGTCAGGTGTCCATGTTTCTACACCATGGATCCGGGGGCGTCGCGCGCGACGCCCGCGACCAGGAGACACGCCCCGACCGGGTCGTCGCGGCTACTCCGGACGGGTGTCCGCCGGTCGGCTGTCAGCCGCGCGGGTGTCCACGTAGAGCTGGTCGATGACGTCCGCGAAGTCCTTGAGCACGAGGGCGCGCTTGACCTTCAGCGACGGGGTCAGGTAGCCGTTCGCCTCGGTCAGGTCGCCCGGCAGCACGGTGATCTTGCGGATCGACTCGGCGCGCGAGACCGCCTCGTTCGCGCGCGCGACCGCGCGGTCGAGCGCCTCGAGCACGGCCTCGTGCCGGCTCGCGGTCTCGACGTCCATGGCCGGCAGGCCGTGGTTCGCGAGCCAGCCCGGCAGCATCTCCGGGTCGAGCGTGACGAGCGCGCCGATGAACGGGCGCTGGTCGCCGACGACGACGACCTGGCTGACGAGCGGGTGCCCCCGCAGGCGGTCCTCGAGCACGGCGGGTGCGACGTTCTTGCCACCCGCGGTGACGATGATCTCCTTCGAGCGGCCCGTGATGCGCAGGTAGCCGTCCTCGTCGAGCGTCCCGAGGTCACCCGTGCGGAACCACCCGTCGACGAGCGCGGCCTTGGTCGCCTCCTCGTCGTGCCGGTAGCCGCGGAAGACGTGCGGACCCGAGACCCAGATCTCGCCCGTGTCGTCGACCCGCAGGCGCGTGCCGTGGAACGCCGGGCCGACCGTACCGATCTTGACCAGACCGGGCTGGTTGACCGCGGTCGGCGCGGTCGTCTCGGTGAGCCCGTAGCCCTCGAGGATGCGCACGCCGATGCCGCGGTAGAAGTGCCCGAGGCGCTCGCCGAGCGGCGCGCCACCGGAGATCGCGTACTCGGCGCGGCCGCCGAGCGCGGCCCGGAGCTTGGCGTGGACGAGGCGGCCCGCGACGCGGTGCTGGCTGCGCAGCGCGGCGCTCGGGCCCTGGGGGGTGTCCAGCGCGCGCGAGTACGCGATCGCGACCTTCGCAGCCCAGCGGAACACGCGCAGCGAGACACCGCCGCCCGCCTTCTGCTCGGCGGAGTTGTAGACCTTCTCGAACACGCGCGGGACCGCGAGGACGAACGTCGGCTGGAACGCGGCGAGGTCGGGCAGCAGGTTGCGGGTGTCGGGCGTGTGGCCGAGCACCGCGCCCGACGGCACGCACAGCACCTGGATGAACCGCGCGAACACGTGCGCGAGCGGCATGAACAGCAGCGTGCGCGAGTGCGGACGCGCGCACACGTCGGTGAGCCCCTCGATGCCCAGCAGCGTGAGCGAGACGAAGTTGCCGTGCGTGAGCTCGACGCCCTTGGGCCGGCCCGTCGTCCCCGACGTGTAGATGATCGTCGCGAGGTCGTCGTGCCCCGCGATCGCGCTGCGCCGCGCGATCTCGTCGGCGGGCACGTCGCGTCCCTCGGCGACGAGGTCGTCGAGGCCTCGCGAGTCGATGACGAGGACGCCGGTCAGGCCGGGCAGGTCGTCGCGGACCTGGGCGACGACCGCGGCGTGCGCCTCGGTCTCGACGACGACCAGGCGCGTGCCCGCGTCGGCGCAGATCCACCGCACCTGCTCCGCCGACGACGTCTCGTACACGGGGACCCCGACCGCGCCCGCGGCCCAGATCGCGAAGTCCAGCAGCGTCCACTCGTAGCGCGTGCGCGACATGATGCCGACGCGGTCCCCGGGGTTGATGCCGCGGGCCACCAGGCCCTGCGCGAGTGCGGTGACCTGGGCCGCGAACTCGCGCACCGTCACGGGCGTCCAGGGCTGGCCGGGGCCGGCGGAGCGTTCGATGAGCGTGCCGTCCGCGTCGCGCTCGAGCCGGCGGGCGAGGAGTCCCGGGATGGAGCGCGGCGCGTCCGCGGGCACCTGGGCGACGTCGTCGGGGGAGACACCCGCCGACGACGAGGAGCGGGGGCGCGCGGGCATGGGGGTCTCACCGTTCGGCACGCCCACGACCTTACCGCTCGGTAACCGACCGGGAGCGCGTCGGTCAGGCGCCGCGCTTGACCGACGCGCCGAGCTCGACGTCGACCGCGACCGCCTGCTCGACGTCGGCCGCGACGACCTCGAGCGTGCCGACCGCCCGGCCGGCGGCCCGGACGTCGTCGACCGTCGCCTCGACCGACGCGAGCTGCGCGGCCGGGACCTCGAGGCGCGCGGCGAGGATCTCGGTGCGCATCGTCACCTTGGCCTCCGACTTCACCTTGCGCAGCGCGGCGAGCGCGGCACCGGCGGCGGTCACGGTCGCGAACGACGCGTCACCGGCCGCGGCCCGCAGCGGCTCCGAGGTCGGCCACGGCGCGCGGTGCACCGAGCCCTCGCGCCACCACGACCAGACCTCCTCGGTCGCGAACGGCAGGACCGGCGCCAGGAGGCGCAGCAGGACGTCGAGCGCGAGCGACAGCGCCGCGCGGGCGCTGGCGGCACCCGCGCCCTCGCCGTACGCGCGGTCCTTGACCAGCTCGACGTAGTCGTCGCAGAACGTCCAGAAGAACGTCTCGGTCAGCTCGAGCGCGCGCGTGTGGTCGTACGACTCCAGGGCGGCGGTCGCCTGCTCGACGACCTCCGCGAGGCCCGCGAGCATCGCCTGGTCGAGCGGCACGGTGACGAGCGCGGGGTCGAGCGACGGCTCCTCGTCGGCCGAGCCGAACGAGAGCACGAACTTCGAGGCGTTGAGGACCTTGATCGCCAGGCGCCGGCCGATCTTCATCTGGCCGATCTCGAACGCCGCGTCCGTGCCGAGGCGCGCCGAGGCGGCCCAGTAGCGCACCGCGTCGGAGCCGTGCTCCTCGAGCAGGCCCATGGGCGTGACGACGTTGCCCTTCGACTTCGACATCTTCTTGCGGTCGGGGTCGAGGATCCAGCCGCTGATCGCCGCGTCGGACCACGGCAGCGACCCGTGCTCGAGGTGCGCGCGCACGACCGTCGAGAACAGCCACGTGCGGATGATGTCCTGGCCCTGCGGACGCAGGTCCATGGGGAACACGCGCGCGAACAGGTCCGGGTCGGACCGCCAGCCGCCCGCGATCTGCGGCGTGAGCGACGACGTCGCCCACGTGTCCATGATGTCGGGGTCGCCGATGAAGCCGCCCGGGACGCCGCGCTGGTCGGCCGTGTAGCCGGCGGGGACGTCCGACGACGGGTCGACCGGGAGCTGGTCCTCGGTGGGCCGCAGCGGCTCGTCGTAGTTCGGCTCGCCGTCGGCGTCGAGCGCGTACCAGACCGGGAACGGCACGCCGAAGAAGCGCTGGCGGCTGATGAGCCAGTCGCCGTTCAGGCCGCCGACCCAGTTCGCGTACCGGACCCGCATGAACTCGGGGTGGAAGTCGAGCTCGGTGCCACGCTCGAGCAGCGCCGTGCGCAGCTCCTCGTCGCGCCCGCCGTTGCGGATGTACCACTGCCGGCTCGTGACGATCTCGAGCGGCTTGTCGCCCTTCTCGTAGAAGTTCGCCTTACGCTGCGTGGGCGTGGGCTCGCCGTCCAGGTCGCCCGTCTCTCGCAGGCCTGCGACGACCGCCTCGCGCGCCGAGAAGGTCGTCTTGCCGGCGAGCGCGGCGAAGCGCTCGCGACCCTCGGGCGAGGTGATCCACTCGGGCGTCTCGCGCAGCAGCCGGCCGTCGCGCTGGACCACCGAGCGCGTCGGGAGCTGCAGCTCGCGCCACCACTGGACGTCGGTGAGGTCACCGAACGTGCAGCACATCGCGATGCCCGCGCCCTTGTCCGGCTCGGCCGCCGGGTGCGCGAGCACGGGGACCTCGACGCCGAACAGCGGCGTCGTCACCGTGGTGCCGAACAGGTGCCGGTAGCGCTCGTCGTCCGGGTGCGCGATGAGCGCGACGCACGCCGGCAGCAGCTCGGGGCGCGTCGTCTCGATGTGGACCGGGCCGTCCGCGCCGTGGAACGCGACCCGGTGGAACGCGCCCGGGTAGTCGCGCGCCTCGAGCTCGGCCTGCGCGACCGCGGTCTGGAACGTCACGTCCCACAGGCCCGGGGCCTCGGCCTGGTACGCCTCGCCGCGCTCGAGGTTGCGCAGGAACGCCTGCTGCGCGACCGCGCGCGACTCGGCGGAGATCGTCTGGTAGGTCATCGACCAGTCGACCGACAGACCCAGCCGGCGCCACAGCGCCTCGAACTGGCGCTCGTCCTCGACCGTCAGGCGCTCGCACAGCTCGACGAAGTTGCGGCGGCTGATCGGCACCTGGTCGGACGCCTTGATCGTCTTGCCGTCCGTGCCCTCGTGCGGCGGCGTGAAGTCCGGGTCGTACGGCAGCGACGGGTCGCAGCGCACGCCGTAGTAGTTCTGCACGCGGCGCTCGGTCGGCAGGCCGTTGTCGTCCCAGCCCATGGGGTAGAACACCTCGGCGCCGCGCATGCGGCGGTAGCGCGCGACGACGTCGGTGTGCGTGTACGAGAAGACGTGCCCGACGTGCAGCGACCCCGAGACCGTGGGCGGCGGGGTGTCGATCGAGTAGATCTCCTCGCGCGACCTCGTCCGGTCGAACGTGTACGTCCCGAGCTCGGCCCAGCGCTGCGACCAGGACTCCTCGAGCCCCTCGAGGCCGACCTTGTCCGGTACACGGCGGCCGGTGGAGGTCGTCGGGACGTCGGTACGGGAGGTCAGGTCGCTCATGACCGCCCATCTTCCCAGACTCCGAGGGTGTTCCTGCACCGCTTTCGCCGCCGGACGGCTCAGTCGCGGGCGGTCGCCGCGACCGTGTCGGGCTGTGGCAGGAGCGTCTCGATCTGCTGGCGCATCCAGGACGAGTACACGGCCCCGACCAGCGGGCTGCCTGCGTGGCTCGACCGCAGCTCGGCGCCGAGGTCGACGACGACCGGCCAGGCGAACGCGGCGAAGTCCTTCGGGATCGTGCGCATGGCGTAGGCGTGCGCCTCGTCGTCCGCCGACTCTGCGATGACGGCGGCGACGACCGCGACCCCCGACTGCAGCCCGCGCATCTGCCCGTGCGCGACCTCGGCGTGGCTCAGCGCGGACCGGGTGAAGCCGGCGAGCCCGTCCGCGGTGACGTGGGGTGTCGTGGTCACGTGGACGACCGTGTGCACGGCCGTCGCCATCCAGCGCAGCCGGAAGTCCCGGCGGTGGCCGACGAGGCCCGCCGGCGGTGTCGTCCGCAACGTGTAGCCCGCTGCGACGAGCCGCTCCTGGACGAGTGCCTGGTATCCGAGGGTGTCCACGACGCTCCTTCTGCGCGAGGGTTGGCGCGCTGATCGTGGCACGTCCGAGCGCAGCCCGTGGGCAGCTCGACGCACGGTCGTCCGGGTGCCGCGGTCGGCCGTCGTCTGCCACGATGACCCGGGCCGGTGCGCGGCGAGGCGCACAGGACGACGAGGTGGGGGGACGCGTGAGCGACGTCGAGCTGCAGCCCGCGGCGGTGAGCGCCATGGCCGTGCGGTTCCGGGCTTCCGGCATGGAGCTGGGGCGCGCGCGCGACGCGCACGCAGCAGCGGCCGACGAGGCCGTGGTCCCGGTCGCGAGCGCGCACGCGCGCGCGGTGCACCGGTGGACCGAGGGGCTGCGGGTCGCGGCGGCGGCGCTCGTCGAGGTGGGGACCGAGCTGGACGCGTGCGTGCGCGCGACGACCGACGGCGACGAGCAGACGGCCGCCACGTTCCGCGGGATCCGGCCGTGACCGGGCGCGGCGTCGTGGACGTCGACTTCGACAAGGTCATCCAGTCCTTGTGGCGCGCGATGGACGCGCTCGACGAGGCGGGGTTCTCGCTCAACCCGCTCGACATCGTGCAGAACGTGGCGGCGGCGCGTCGGCTCATCGAGCGGATCGTCGCGATCGCGACCGATCCTCCACCGGGCGACCCGGCGGCGAGCGCGCGTGCCGCGCAGGCCTGGTCGACGCTCGCGCGCGCCCTGACCGTGACGACCGACAAGGTGGACGCCGACCGCGTGCACCGGCGCACGGTCTGGACGGGCACAGCCGCGCTGGCGTTCGACGCGACCGCGCGCGAGCTCGACTCGCGTCTCACGGATGCCGCAGCCGCGGCCCGCCGCGCGGTCGTCGCGCTCGAGGACCACGCGGAGGCGCTCGCCCGCGCGCAGCGTCGGCACGCGGACGACGGCGCGTCGCTGCGCCGTGCGCGCGACGACATCCCGCGGCACCCCGGCGAGCTCGACCAGCTCGACGACGTGGTGCGTCACCTGCGCGACGCCGTGACGGCGGCGCTCGAGTCCTGGCGCGACGCGGCTGCCGCCGCGAAGGCGTGCGCGAACGAGCTCGCCGCGGTCGAGGCCGCGATGCCGTTCCCCGACGGCGCGGCGCCCGGCATGCGCGCGCTCGACACGCTCGGGCAGCACGCGCCCGGCTCGGGCCGACCCCCGCTCGTCGACGGCGTGCTCGAACGCGCCCGAGCCGCGTACGACGCGCTGTCGCCGCAGGACCGGGCCGCGTTCGACGCGCTCATGGACGCCGCCGCCTCCCAGCGGCACCGGGCGTGGCTGCTCGCCGCGCTCGCGGCGGGGAGCTCGATCTCGACGCTGCGCCGGTTCGCCGAGCGGATCAACCGCGCGCCCGACCCCGACGCGCTGCTCGACCCCGAGTCCGCGCTGCGGCGCGACGGGCCGTTCACGCAGACCACCGGGACGACGTGCGGCTCGTCGTCCCTGGTCTACGCGAGCATGCTGCGCGACCCGGTCCTCGCACTGCGCGTCCTGACCGGCTACGACGCGACGACGGGACAGTCCGACGACCCCCAGGGCACGCCCGCGGACCGGTTCACCGAGCTCGAGACCGCGATGAAGCGCCGCACCGACGACCCGCGCATCGACCCGGACCGCGGCTGGCGGCCCGGCAACGTCTCGATGCCGTGGATCCCGGCGCTCGGCACGTCGCCGTGGGCCGCCGCCGAGGAGCTCGACGCGATGGCGCCCGAAAGCGTGCGCTACCAGGTCGACATGGTCGACCCGGCCTCGCCGGACGACAAGCAGGACGCGTACCAGCAGCTCGTCGAGGCCACTGACCAGGGCAACCCCGCGGTGCTGTACGTGGGCGACGAGACCTCGCCCCGGCACGTCGTGCTGGTCTACGCGCACGGCGACGGGACGATCGAGATCTACGAGCCCGGGCACGGCGAGCGCGTGGTCGTGACGCAGGAGCAGTTCGTGAACGGTGAGTTCTCCGTGGGCGGGTGGGCCAAGCCGTGGGCCGTCGTCACGCCGTGACGCGTCCCGTCCCGCGGGCCGCGCTCGCCCCCGCTGCATGGCACCGCGCCCTGCCGCGTGCCGCGGCGGGCTGTGCGGCGCTCGTCGTGCTCGCCGCGTGCACGCCGGACGTGCCGGACGACCAGACGACGAGCGTCGACGTCGCGCGCTACCAGGACCTGGCCGCCGACCCGTGGCTCGCGGCGACCTCGCTGACGGTCGGGCGGTACGCGTTCGGCACGAACCGGCAGTTCGAGGCGGGCTCGGGACGCAGCGCACGCACGACGACGGGCACCGCGGCGCACGTGCTCGCGGGTGAGACCGCGGCGGCGGCCGACGAGGGCTGGGTCGTCGCGGCGGCGCGGTGCGACGACGCCGCGGCCGACGCCGTGACCGTCGAGCTGGTGCGCGAGCTGTCCGACGGGTCCGTGGCGGTGGGTGAGCTGCGCCTCGAGCAGGACCAGTCCGCCGCAGGTCCCGCAGACGGGCCCGCAGAGGGGTCAGCAGACGGGTCCGCGGTCGACCGCGCGGCGCGCGAGGTGCCGCGCCGCGTGCTCGTGGCCGCGTTCGCGCCGCATCACACGAACGACCTGACGATCGACGTGCCCCCCGAGCCGGTCGCGTACGAGTCCCTGAGCTGCCTCGGCGGGTCCGGGGGAGCGGGCGTGGGTCCCGACGACCTGCTCGCGGCCGTGCAGGGCGGCGACGGGGGCGACCGGTGACAGGTCGTCGCGGTTCGGGCGCCCTCGGCGTCCGTGCGGGGACGGGTGCGCGCAGCGGGGTCGTGCTCGTCGTGGGTGCGCTCGCGGGTGCCGCGCTCGTCGTCGGGCTGGGTGGCTGCGCGCGCGACCTGAGCCGGGGGGACGTGCTGGACGCGCTGCGCGCCCAGCCGTGGCCCGCCGGCGCGCAGGTCGAGGTCGGCAAGGACCCCGGCGGCGGCCGGTACGAGCGACCGCGGGCGTCGGGGC
>JAEYNO010000054.1 GCA_023412515.1 Actinomycetes bacterium | reverse complement strand
GCGGCACGGCCGCGCCACGGCCGCCGTCGTCGCGCCACGCGAAGGAGCAGCGGATGCGCGTCCCACCCTTGATCGCCCCCCTCGCCGCGGCCGGGGCCGCGGTCGCCCTCGCCGCGGGAGCCCTCACCACCGGCGTCGTGACCGCGGCGCCCGCCGCGGCCGCCACCGGGTACACGTGGGGCAACGTGCAGATCGGCGGCGGCGGGTTCGTGCCCGGCATCGTCTACAACCAGGGCGAGAAGGACCTCGTCTACGCCCGTACCGACATCGGCGGCGCCTACCGCCTCGACCCGACGACCCGGCGCTGGATCCCGCTGCTCGACCACGTCGGCTGGGACGAGTGGGGGCACACGGGCGTGCTGTCGCTCGCGACCGACGCGCGCGACCCCGACCGCGTCTACGCCGCCGTCGGCACCTACACCAACGACTGGGACCCGCAGAACGGTGCGATCCTGCGCTCGGCGGACCGCGGCGAGACGTGGCAGCGCACGATGCTGCCGTTCAAGGTCGGCGGCAACATGCCCGGGCGCGGCATGGGCGAGCGCCTGCAGATCGACCCCAACGACAACCGCGTGCTGTACCTCGGCACCGAGAACGGCCACGGCCTGTGGCGCTCGACCGATCGCGGCGTCACGTGGTCCGAGGTGACGAGCTTCCCCAACCCGGGCAACTACGTGCAGGACCCGACGTCGGACAACTCGTACCTCACGCAGAACCAGGGCGTGGTGTGGGTGACGTTCGACCCGACGAGCGGCACGGCGGGCTCCCCGACGCGCACGATCTACGTGGGCGTGGCGGACAAGGAGAACAACGTCTACCGCTCGACCGACGCGGGCGCGACGTGGCAGCGCGTGCCCGGCCAGCCCACCGGGTTCCTGCCGCACAAGGGCGTGTTCGACGCGCGGGGCAAGCAGCTCTACGTCGCGACGTCCGACACGGGCGGCCCGTACGACGGCGGCAAGGGGCAGGTCTCGCGGTTCGACGCCACGACCGGCACGTGGACCGACGTGTCGCCGCTGCCGCTGTCGTCGTCGGACCTGTACTACGGCTTCTCGGGCCTGACGATCGACCGGCAGGACCCCGACACGATCATGGTCGCGACCCAGGTCTCGTGGTGGCCGGACGTCATCTTCTTCCGCTCGACGGACCGCGGCGCGTCCTGGACGCGGATCTGGGACTGGGCGTCCTACCCCGAGCGCTCGCTGCGGTACTCGATGGACGTCTCGGCGACGCCGTGGCTCACGATGGGCCGCACGCAGGCCGTGCCGCCCGAGCCGCTCGTCAAGCTCGGCTGGATGACCGAGTCGTTCGAGATCGACCCGTTCGACTCCGACCGGTTCCTCTACGGCACGGGCGCCACGGTGTACGGGTCGGACAACCTCACCGACTGGGACACCGGCGGCACGGTCGACATCGAGGTCCGCGCGCTCGGCATCGAGGAGACCGCGGTGCTCGACCTCGCAGCACCCCCGGGCGCGGTCGAGCTCTACTCCGGGCTGGGCGACCTCGGCGGGTTCGTGCACGACGACATCGACGAGGTGCCGGACAGCATCTACACGCAGCCCGTGCACGGCTCGGTGACGAGCCTCGACTTCGCGGAGGGCAAGCCCTCGACGGTCGTGCGGGTCGGCTACGCCGTCGACGGCGAGGTCGAGTCGCACATCGCGGTGAGCACGACGTCCGGGTCGACGTGGTGGGCGGGCCAGGAGCCCGCGGGCGTCACGAAGTCCGGCACGGTCGCGGTGTCGGCCGACGGCGCGCGCATCGTCTGGAGCCCCGAGGGCACGGGCGTGCACGTGTCGACGACCCTCGGGTCGACGTGGACGCCGTCCACCGGGGTACCGGCGCAGGCGCAGGTCGAGGCCGACCGCGTGAGCCCGACGACGTTCTACGCCTACTCCGCCGGCCGTTTCTACGTCTCGACGGACGGCGGAGCGACGTTCGCGCAGTCCGCCGCGACCGGGTTCCCCGCCGAGGGCAACGTGCGGTTCGGCGCCGTCCCCGGCAAGCAGGGCCACGTGTGGCTCGCGGCCGAGGACGGGCTGTACCGCTCGACCGACGCCGGGGCGACGTTCACGAAGGTCCCCGGCTTCGAGGACGGCGGGGCCGTCGGTTTCGGCAAGGCCGCGCCCGGCGCGTCCTACCCCGCGATCTACACGACGTCCCTCTACCAGGGCGTGCGGGGCTTCTTCCGCTCGACCGACGGCGGCGCGTCGTGGGTGCGCATCAACGACGACGAGCACCGGTACGCGTGGACGGGAGCGGCCATCACGGGCGACCCGGACGTGTTCGGGCGCGTGTACGTCGGGACGAACGGCCGCGGGATCGTCGTGGGCGAGTCGGACGGCACGGTCCCCACGGCGACGCCGACGCCCACGGCCTCGCCCACGCCGACCCCCACCCCGACCGTCAGCCCGACGCCGACCGCGACACCCACGCCCACGCCCACCCCGAGCCCGACGACAAGCCCGACGACGAGCCCGACGACGCCGGCCGCGACGTGCGCCGTCCGGTACACGGCGTCGAGCTGGAGCACCGGGTTCACGGCGGGCGTGCGGGTCAGCAACCTCGGCACGGCACCGCTGCAGGGCTGGACGCTGCGCCTGACGTACGCGGAAGGCCAGCAGCTGCAGCAGGGCTGGAGCGCGACGTGGTCGCAGCAGGGCGCCGTCGTGACGGCCACCAACGCGGCGTGGAACGGGGCGCTCGCGCCGGGGGCGTCGGTCGACGTGGGCTTCAACGGCTCGCACACGGGCACCAACGGGGCCCCGACGGCGGCGACGCTGAACGGGGCCGCGTGCACGCTGTCGTGACCCGGGCCGGCCGGCACGGCCCCGGCCGCTGACCCCGCACCACCCGTGGGTGGCGTCCGGCATCCGGGCGCCACCCACCGGCGCGTCGGAGCCCGTCGAGCGCCCGCAACCGTGTCGCTGCACGTCACGTCGTCGCACGTCACGCGCGCGACGTGTGACCAAGGTCCCACGAGACAAACATCACATGACTGGCCCGTGGATCTGTCTCGACGTCGACCTAGCATCGCGAACGTGGCACCCGTTCGCAGCAGCACGGCCGACGTCGACGCCCTCCTCGTGGGAGGGGGCGTCATGAGCGCGACCCTCGCGTCGCTCCTCACGACGCTCGAGCCCACGTGGCGCGTCGAGATCCACGAGCGCCTCGACGCCCCGGCGCTCGAGAGCTCCAACCCGTGGAACAACGCGGGCACCGGCCACGCCGCGCTCTGCGAGCTGAACTACACGCCCGAGCGCCCCGACGGCTCGGTGGACATCAGCAAGGCCGTGCGGATCAACGAGCAGTACGAGCTCTCGCGCGAGCTGTGGCACCACCTCGCCGCCGCGGGTCGCCTGCCCGGCGCCGAGCGCGCCGTCACGACCACGCCGCACATGTCGTTCGTGCGCGGCGCGAAGGACGTCGAGCACCTGCGCAAGCGGTGGGAGGCGCTGCGCGCGCACCGGCTGTTCGCCGACCTCGAGTTCACGACCGACCCGGCCGTCATCGAGCGCTGGGCGCCGCTTCTCATGGCCGACCGCGCCGACGACGAGCCCGTCGCCGCCACGCGCGCCGCCTGGGGCACCGACGTCGACTTCGGCTCGATCACCCGCGCGATGCTCGCGGACGCCGTGACCCGTGGCGCCGAGCTGCAGACCAGCAGCGAGGTCACGCGCCTCAAGCGTCTGCGCGACGGCCGGTGGCGCGTGACGATCGCCGACCGCCGGTGGAACGGGCGCCCGCCGCGCACCGTGACCGCGCGCTTCGTCTTCGTCGGCGCCGGCGGCGGCGCGCTGCACCTGCTGCAGCGCTCGCGCATCAAGGAGATCCGCGGGTACGCGGGCTTCCCCATCAGCGGGCAGTTCCTGCGCACGACCAACCCGGAGATCGTCGCGCAGCACGGCGCCAAGGTCTACGGCAAGGCCGCCGTCGGCGCGCCGCCCATGTCCGTGCCGCACCTCGACGCGCGCGTCGTCGACGGCGGCAACGCCCTGATGTTCGGCCCCTACGCGGGCTGGAGCATGAAGTTCCTCAAGCGCGGCTCGTGGACCGACCTGCTGCGTTCCGTGCGTCCGGGCAACCTCGTCCCGATGCTCGCGGTCGGCCTGCGCAACCTCGACCTGCTGACGTACCTGATCCGCGAGGTCACCGCGAGCGACGCCGACCGGCTGCGCGCGCTGCGCGCCTACATGCCGTCGGCGCACCCGCGCGACTGGGAGCTCGTCACCGCCGGCCAGCGCGTGCAGGTGATCAAGCGCGGCCCCGGCGGCGGCGTGCTCGAGTTCGGCACCGAGCTCGTGGCGTCGGCGGACGGCTCGATCGCGGGGCTGCTGGGCGCGTCCCCCGGTGCGTCGACCGCGGTGGCGACCATGCTCGACCTGCTGGACCGCTGCTTCCCCGAGCAGGCGGACGCCTGGCGTCCGCGGCTGCAGCAGATCATGCCGAGCCTCGGCGGCGCCGCGTGGGACACCGCGCTGGACCAGCTGGTCGACGACGGGACGCTCACCGGCGGACACTGAGTCCGTGACGACGCACGACACGCAGCCCGAGCCGTACCCGGACGACCTGCCGGTCGCCGTGAGCGCGCCCATGCGGCACGCGAAGGTGCGCGCCTTCACCGACCACACGACCGTCGGTCAGGTCGTGGTCGACGACGACGGCGCGGTCACCATCGGGTGCGCGTGCGGCATGACGCTGACCAACGGGCCCGGCTGGTCGCTGGACGAGCACATCCGGCTGCACCGGGCCGAGGCGCGGTTCCTCGCGCTCTCGGCGGTCGCGCCCGAGGGCATCCCGCGACTCGTCGGCGCCGCGGACGTCCCGCGGCAGCCCTGAGGTCACCGCCCGCGCCGGGCGCCCGGGTCGCTCGAGCCGGTCGGTGACGCGGCGGTCCTCGGGGGTGTCGTCAGCCCGCGGCGGCGGCCTCGCGC
>JAEYNO010000001.1 GCA_023412515.1 Actinomycetes bacterium | reverse complement strand
GTCCTCGCCGACGAGACCGGCAGCACGGCGGCGCGGTGCCGCGTGCCCTGCGCGCCCGCCGCGTCCGGGGTCCCGGGCTCGCCGGGCACGTGGACCGCTGCGTACGTGCGGCTCTCACCGACGGCGTCGCTGGTCGTCGCGGTCCACCCCGCCGACCCAGGCGTGCCGCCGCGCGACGCGCTCGCGGTCCCCGAGGTCGTCGCCTGGGGCCCGGGGGCGACACCGACGGGCGACGTGCGCGAGCGCACCGTCGCGGCGGGGACCGTCGCGACACGCACGTGGCACGTCGCGGGGCTCGCGCGCACCGAGGCCCGGCTCGACCGCCGCGGGCGCACGTGGCGGTGGCTGCTGACCTACGCGCCCGACGAGACCGCGGCGCTCGCGGTGCTCGAGGACGCGCTGCAGACGTGGCGGTGGGAGGGCTGACGGCGGACGTCGACAGACCGCGTCAGAGCGGGCGGCCCGCCGCCAGCTCGGCCACCAGCGAGCGCACGACCGGCTCGAGCTCGCCCGCGTTGCGGCGCGCCACCGCGCGTTGGCGCTGGTAGGACGCGCCGCGCCGCAGGATCGTGCGCACCTGCTCGAGCTCGGCCGCGCAGCCCAGCCGCTCGGCCACGGGCGCGAGCTCGACGAGCCAGCGGCTCACCGAGTCCGTCACGAGCTCTTCGTCGCCCGCCGCGTTCGTGATGACGATCGCGTCCATGCCGTAGCGCGCCGAGCGCCACTTGTTCTCCTGCACGAACCACGGCGGCATGGTCGGCAGCCGCTCGCCCGCGTCGATCAGCGTCGAGAAGTGCTCGACGAAGCAGTGCGTCAGCGCGCTGATCGCCGTGACCTCGAGGAGGTTCGCGGCGCCGTCGGCGATCCGCATCTCGAGCGTGCCGAACCGCGGCGACGGCCGGATGTCCCACCGGACCTCGTCGACCTGGTCGATCACGCCCGTGTGCATCATGTCGCCCACGTACTGCTCGAGCTGCTCCCAGTGCTCGAACTGCGGCGGGAGCCCCGCGGTCGGCAGCTGCTGGAAGAGCAGCGCGCGGTTCGACGCGTACCCCGTGTCCTTGCCGCCCCAGAACGGCGACGACGCCGAGAGCGACTGCAGGTGCGGGAACACCGTGAGCATCGCGCGGCTCAGCGGCAGCACCTTGGCGCGGTCCTCGACGCCGACGTGCACGTGCACGCCGTAGATGAGCATCTGCCGGCCCCACCACTGCGTGCGGTCGATGAGCGTCGCGTAGCGCTCCTTGTCGGTGACGCGCTGCGCCGCCCAGCTCGCGAACGGGTGCGTGCCCGCGCCCATGAGCTCGATGCGCAGCGGGCGCGCGGCTGCCGCGACCTCGTCGAGCGCGCGCTGCAGGTCCGCGCCCGCCTCGCCGACCGTGCGGCACTTGCCCGACGACACCTCGACCGTGTTGAGCAGCAGCTCGGACGTGATGTGCGGGTGGTCGGTGCCGTCGGCGGGACGCACAGCCTCGAAGATCGCCTGCGCGGCCTGCCGCAGGTCGCCCGAGTCGGCGTCGACCAGGCCGACCTCCCACTCGATGCCGACGGTCGACCGCTCGGACGTCGCGAACGGCAGCGCGACGGGCGCCGCCATCAGACCGGCTCCACGACGAGCACGCGCTGCTGCCCGGCCACGCGCGTGAGCACGACCGTGCTCTCGGCCGGCCCGCGCAGGTCGAGCTGGCGCCGCAGCGTCTCGGGCACCACGGCCGTGCCGCGCTTCTTGATGGTCAGGCGGCCCACGCCGCGCTCGCGCAGGTAGGTGCGCAGGCGCTTGAGGCCGAACGGCAGGTCGTCGAGCACGCGGTACGCGGTCGCGAGCGGGTGCCACGCGGTGCGGTCCGCCAGGGCGTCGGAGGTCACGTAGGCGATCGTGGGGTCGATCAGCCGTCCACGCACGCGGTGGGCGACCGTGCCGACCAGGCCGGCGCGGATCACGGCGCCGTCGGGCTCGTACAGGTACCCGCCCACCGGCCCGACCGGGGGTGCGTCGTCGTCGCCGTCGGGGTCGGCGCGCAGCGTGTGCGCGGCGCCGTCGCGCAGCACGAGGGCCGTGCGCCCGGGGCCGTCGGGGGCGAGCGACCCGAACCACAGGCCGAGCTCCACGACCTCGCCGTCCGACGACACCCACTGCGCCTCGGCGTCCACGGGCAGGTCGCGGTGGGCCAGGCCCGGGCCGAGCTTGAGGCCGAGCGCCGGCACGACGTCGCGGGTCGCGAGGACCGCGTCGAGCGGCGGGCTGTACGCGCTCGGGTCGAAGACGCGACGGCCGCTGCCGGTGCGGCGGGCGGGGTCGGCGTAGACGCCGTCGACGCCCTCGGCCGCGAGGTCGAGCGCGGTGCCGTCCGCCATGCGCACCTGCACCTCGGGGAACGCGCGCAGGTTGACGGTCGCCAGGGCGGCGGTGGTCTCGTCGACGTCGGTCGCGAGCACGCGCAGCCCGACGCCGCCGAGGGCGAGCGCGTCGGCGCCGAGCCCGCACGTGAGGTCGGCGACGTAGGTGCAGCCCGCGTCGAGGTAGCGTCGCGCGTGGTGGGCCGCGACCTCGAGGCGCGTCGCCTGCTCGAGCCCCGCGACCGTGAAGAGCATGCCCTCGGCGAAGTCGCCGAGCTTGGCGTGCGCCTTGGCGCGCAGCCGGGACTGCGTGAGCGCGGCCGCGACGAGCGCGGGGTCGAGGCCCTCCTTCTGGAGCCGTTCGGCGATCGGCATCGCGAGCCGCTCGTCGTACGGCGGCAGGGCCTGCAGCAGGGCCCACCCCTCCGGCTGCAGGAGCTTGACCAGCCCGGCGTCGTCCACGCGCCCAGCCTCCCACGGCGACGGTGCGGGGGCGTCACGGGTGCCGTCGGGCACCGCGCGGACGCCGCGTCGCCGCGCAGGTCGGGGGCACGGATGCTGGCACTCGGGTTGACCGAGTGCTAACGCATTCCTAGAGTGAGGAACCGGCGGTCCCGTCAGGGGGCGCCAACCGCACAGGTGGCCCCGGCACCCGCGACGACGGCGGCGACGGTGCGGCGCAGACACTGCCTCAGAACGACTCACATGCGAAGGGGAGGTCCGCTGTGTCGGTCTCCATCAAGCCCCTCGAGGACCGGATCGTCGTCAAGACCCTCGAGGCCGAGACGACGACCGCGTCGGGTCTCGTCATCCCGGACAGCGCCAAGGAGAAGCCCCAGGAGGGCGAGGTCCTGGCCGTGGGTCCGGGCCGGATCGATGACAAGGGGAACCGTGTGCCGCTCGACGTGGCCGTCGGCGACAAGGTCATCTACTCCAAGTACGGCGGCACCGAGGTCAAGTACGCCGGTGAGGACTACCTGATCCTCTCGGCGCGCGACATCCTCGCGATCGTCGGCTGACGACTCCGCTGCACCCGGGGCGCGTCCCCGGCAGCACGAAGGCCCCCTCCGTCCGGAGGGGGCCTTCGTCGTCGTGGGGCGGGGCCTGACGCCGCGGTCCCGCCGGTCACGGTCGACCGGCGGGTGTCCGGTCCGGTCCTCGGCCGCGCCGGGGACGACGACGCCCCGGGCCGACGTCGGTGTCGGGCCGGGGCGAGGTCGGCGGAGCGGGTCAGGCGGTGACGCGGCGTCCGGCTCGCTCGGCGAGCACGGCGGCGCGCTCGTCCTCCGACAGGCCGCCCCAGACGCCGTAGGGCTCGCGCACGGCGAGCGACTGCTCGCGGCACTCGTTGAGCACGGGGCAGGTGGCGCAGATGGCCTTGGCGGCCTCGGCGCGACGGCGGCGGGCCGAGCCGCGCTCGCCCTCGGGGTGGAAGAACAGGTCCTGGTCGGCGTCGCGGCAGGCGCCCTCGAACTGCCACTCCCACAGGTCCATCACCGGTCCGGGCAGACGCGAGATCTCAGCCATGGGGGTCCTCCTCGGTTCGTGCGGCACGTCCGGCGGCTCGTGGCCGGGACGAAAGTCGGTCGCCGTCGACGGTTGCCCGTGTTGACGTGCCGTAACCGTACAACCGCGCCAGAAGTTGTTCAAGACCCTCGTCGATGACGCGATTCGGTGACGCGATCGGGCGCGATGTGGCGCGGTTGCCGCAGGACCGTGTCAGCGCACGACGCGTTCGAGGCCGAGTCGCGAGCCGGCGGCTGGCACAATCGCGTCATGGTCGCGGCAGCCGAGGAAGGGCTCGAGGGTGTGGACGCGTCGGCGGGCCCCGTCGGTGACCCGCACGACCGCGTCGAGCCCGGGGGCGAGGGGCCGGCGCTGACCGTCGCGGCCGTCGCGCGCCGGCTCGGCGTCGCCCCCGCGACGCTGCGCACGTGGGACCGCCGCTACGGCCTCGGCCCGTCCGGGCACCACGCGGGCGCGCACCGCCGGTACGCCCCGGGCGACCTCGACCGGCTCCTCGTGATGCGTCGCCTCACGATCGACGGCGTCGCGCCCGCGGAGGCGGCGCGGCTCGCGCTCGCCGCCGACGTCGTCACGGGTCCGCCGCCCGGCAGCGACGACCTGACCGCGCGGCTCCCGACGGTCCCCACGCCGAACGGAGCGTCGACCCCGACCGCTGCCCCGGACCAGCC
>JAEYNO010000420.1 GCA_023412515.1 Actinomycetes bacterium | reverse complement strand
GCGCTGCGCGCCGCGGGCGTCGACGACCGCGCGGTGCGGACGGGCGACGTCGCGACCTGGACCGAGCAGGACGGTCCGGACGGCGACCTGCGGGTCGTGGCGCGGATCGGGGTCGTCGTGACGCTGCGCGACACCGCGACCGCGGGCGACGTCGTGGGTGCGGCGCTGACCGCGGGCGGACCGGCCGTGCGCCTGGGGGGCCTGCGGCTCGTGGTGGCCGACCCGGCCCCCGCGCACGCCCGCGCGCGCGAGGCCGCGTGGCAGGACGCGCACGAGAAGGCGACGCACCTCGCGGCCCTCGCCGGCCGGCCGCTGGGGGACGTGCGCTGGGTGCACGAGGGCGACCCGGCCGGGGGAGAGGTCCCGCGGTTCGCGCGCGCTCTCGCCGCCGACGCGTTCGCGCTGCCGGTGGACCCCGGCGAGCAGTCCGTGCGCGCGACGGTCACCGTGCGCTGGGACTGGGGCGCCTGACGCCGGCGCCTGACGTCGGCGCCTGACGCCGGCACAGCGCGGGTGAGGGGACGTCCTTCCGCGGCCGCCCCGGCGGGGTTCGAGGTCCCGGCCCGCGTCCGCTAGGATCGTCCGGTTGCCTCGGCGAGGGACGACGGACGGTCGACCCGGAAGCACCATCTCCGGAACGGCCCCCGGCTCCGTGATCGACTGGGTGGTCGCCTCCGTGTGCGTCCAGGTCCCCGTCCTGCGCCCCGCGTCGAGGCCACCGGGCCCCGTGCCCGACCACCCGAGGAGCCCCGCTCCTGCGGGTCCACCGACTGCCAGACCCCGCGCCCGCGGCACTCCGCGGCGCCACCGGAACGCCTGAGGAGCAGCAGTGTCCGAGATCAAGCTCGTCGCCACCGCCCGTACCGAGTTCGGCAAGGGCGCGGCGCGCCGCATCCGCCGTGCGCACCAGATCCCCGCGGTGCTCTACGGGCACGGCACCAAGCCGCTGCACGTGACGCTCCCGGGCCACGAGACGATGCTCTCGCTCAAGAACTCGAACGCGCTGTACTCCATCGAGCTCGACGGCAAGGAGACCCTCGCGATCGTCAAGGACGTCCAGCGCGACGTCGTGCGCCAGGTCATCGAGCACGTCGACCTGCTCATCGTGAAGAAGGGCGAGAAGGTCGCCGTCGACGTGCCCGTCACGATCGTCGGTGAGTCGGCGCCCGGCACGATCCACGTCGTCGAGACGCAGAACCTGTCGCTCGAGGCCGAGGCCACGCACCTGCCGCAGCACGTCGAGGTCTCGATCGAGGGCCTCGAGGGCGGCTCGGCCGTCACGGCCGGCGAGGTCACGCTGCCGACGGGCACGACGCTCGTCACGGACGCCGAGATCGTCGTCGTCACGGTCACGGTGCCGCAGGCGTCGGCCGCCGACGTCGCCGCCGAGGAGGCCGCCGCCGAGCTCGCCGCCGAGCAGTCGGCCGCGTCCGCCAGCGAGGCCTGAGCACCGCAGCTCCCCGCGACGCCCGGCACCGTGCACGGTGCCGGGCGTCGTCGTACCCCCACCACCCGCACCCCTGGGAGGACCCCACCGTGAGCGACGGACCCTGGCTCGTCGTCGGCCTCGGCAACCCCGGCGCGCAGTACGCCGGCAACCGGCACAACGTGGGCCAGATGGTGCTCGACGAGCTCGCGCGCCGGACCGGTGCCTCGTTCTCCTCGCGCGGCGGCCTGCTGGGCCGCCGGCCCCAGGCCGTGTCGGCCGACGTGCGCCTCGGCACCCTGCCGGGCGGCGCGCCCGGCCCGCGCGTCGTCCTCGCCAAGCCCACGACGTACATGAACGTGTCGGGCGGCCCCGTCGCGGCGCTCGCCCGCTACCACGACGTGCCGGTCGAGCGGGTCGTCATGGTGCACGACGAGCTCGACATCCCGTTCGCGGACGTCCGCCTCAAGCGGGGCGGCGGCGAGGGCGGCCACAACGGGCTGCGCGACACGTCCAAGGCGCTCGGCTCGAAGGACTACGTGCGCGTGCGGGTGGGCGTCGGACGCCCGCCCGGTCGGCAGGACCCCGCGGACTTCGTGCTCAAGGACTTCTCCGGCACCGAGAAGAAGGACCTGGCGTGGCTCGTGGACCGCGCGGCCGACGCCGTCGAGGCAGTCGTGCTCGAGGGCCTCGAGGCGGCACAGCTGCGGTTCCACACCAAGGTCTGACCGCCGTTCGCGCGCCGGCCACCCGATCGACACCCGCACAAGGGTGACATCCCCGCCCGAAGAGGGTGAAATCGGACGTTAACCCCCAATCACCCCGAAAGGGGCGATTAGCCTCTCGTCATCACGCGAGCGGACCACGGGGGAGCCATGACACTGACGGCGGGCGAACGGGTCTGGGGCGACCAGGGGGACGAGCGGCGCGGCCGGGCTCTCGAGCCCCGTCGGTCGTGGGCGTCCTCCGAGCCCTTCGTCCGGCGCCGCACCGTCCTCAACTCCGACCCGCTCGCGCAGGCCGACGGCTGGCGCGCCGTGCGGCTGCGGCACGCGCTCGCCGTCGCGGGCGGCGACGCGACCGTCGTCGGCGCGACGACCGCCGTCGTGTACCGCGTCCACTCCGGCCCGCTGGAGTCGCTCGTCGTCGCCGGCGTCGCCGCGGCGGCGTTCGTCCTCCTGGTCGCGGTCGGCGGCGGCTACGGCCGCCGGCAGACGGGCGACGGCCCGGGCGAGTTCCAGGTCGCGCTGCGCGCCGCTCTCGCGTTCGTCGTCGCGCTCATCCTGCTCGGGTACGTGTTCCGGCTCGACGTGCCCCGCAGCTACGTGCTCGTCGGCGTGCCGGTCGCGCTCGCGCTCACGTGGTGCGTGCGCCTCGTCGCGCAGCGCCGGCTGCGGCGCCGCCGCGCGCTCGGCCACGCGATGCAGCGCACCGTGGTCGTCGGCGACCCGTTCGCGGCCGGCAGGCTCGTGCGCGACCTGTCGCGCGCCCCCCACCACGGGTACCGCATCGACGGCGTGTGCCTGCCGTCGGTCGACCTCGCGCACCAGGTCGCCGGGGTGCCGGTGCTCGGTGCGGTCGCGGACGTGGTCCAGGTCGTCGCGGACCGCGGCGCCGAGGTCGTGCTCGTGACGGGCTCGTGCCTGTCGGGCGAGGCGCTGCGACGGCTGTCCTGGGCGCTGTCGCGCGCCGGCGCGCGGCTCGTGGTGGTGCCCGACCTCGTGGAGGTCGCGGGCCCGCGGCTCACGGTCCGCCCGGCCGTCGGGCTCTCGCTGCTCGAGGTCGAGGTCGGCGCGCCCCGCGGGCGGCTGCTGCTCAAGCAGGTCATGGACGCCACGCTGGCCGGTGCCGCGCTCGTCGTGCTGTCGCCCGTGCTGCTCGTCGCCGCGGCCGCGGTCGCGCTGACGTCGCCCGGCGGGGCGGTCTACCGTCAGACCCGTGTGGGCCGCGACGGCACGACGTTCACGATGTACAAGCTGCGCACGATGTACCGCGACGCCGACGAGCGGCGCGCCGCGCTGCTCGCGTCGGGCCACCGCGACGGCGTGCTGTTCAAGATGGCCGACGACCCGCGCGTGACCCCGGTGGGGCGCGTGCTGCGCCGGTTCTCGATCGACGAGCTGCCCCAGCTGCTCAACATCGTGCGCGGCGAGATGGCGGTCGTGGGCCCGCGCCCGCCGCTGCTCGAGGAGGTCGCGGTGTACCCGGACGAGGTGCAGCGTCGTCTGCACGTCAAGCCCGGACTCACGGGCCTGTGGCAGGTGAGCGGGCGCTCCGACCTGTCGTGGGAGGAGTCCGTGCGGCTCGACCTGCGGTACGTCGACAACTGGTCCGTCGCGATGGACATGCTGATCATCTGGAAGACCGCGCGTGCCGTGCTGACCGGCGCGGGCGCGTACTGAGACCGACAGGAGCACCATGACGGACTACACGCCCGGACCGCTCGACCGCGAGGCCCGGATCTGGGTCGCGGGTCACCGCGGCCTCGTCGGGTCCGCCGTGTGGCGCCGGCTGCGCGCGGCCGGCTTCACGGACCTCGTCGGTCTGCCCTCCGACCGCCTCGACCTGCGCGACGCCGCGCGCGTCGAGGAGTTCGTCGCCGAGACGCGCCCCCGGCACGTCGTGCTCGCCGCCGCGCGCGTCGGCGGCATCTGGGCCAACGCGCACCAGCCCGTGGACTTCCTGTCCGACAACGTGCGCATCCAGGTGAACGTCCTGGACGCGGCCCGGCGCGCGGGCGTCGAGCGGCTGCTGCTGCTCGGGTCGTCGTGCATCTACCCGCGGCTGGCGCCGCAGCCGATCCCCGAGGAGGCGCTGCTCACCGGGCCTCTCGAGCGCACCAACGACGCGTACGCGATCGCGAAGATCACGGGCATCCTGCACGTGCAGGCCGTGCGCCGCCAGGACGGCCTGCCGTGGATCAGCGCCATGCCGTCGAACCTGTACGGCCCGGGCGACAACTTCTCGCCGACGGGCTCGCACGTGCTGCCGGCCCTCGTGCGCCGGTACGACGAGGCCGTGCGCACGGGCGCGCCCGCGGTCACCAACTGGGGCACGGGCGAGCCGCGTCGGGAGATGCTGCACGTCGACGACCTCGCGGACGCCGTCCTGCACCTGCTCGAGCACTACGACGACGAGCAGCACATCAACGTCGGCACCGGCACGGACGTGACGATCCGCGAGCTCGCCGGCCTCGTCGCGCGCAGCACCGGGTTCACCGGCGAGACCCGGTGGGACGACTCGAAGCCCGACGGCACGCCGCGCAAGGTGCTCGACGTGAGCCGTCTGCACGCCACGGGGTGGCGCGCGCGCATCGGCCTCGACGAGGGCGTCGAGAGCACCGTCGCGTGGTACCGCGAGCAGGCCGGGGCCGTGCGCGTCTGACTTGGCTCTTCTGACGTGGCTCTGGTGCCGCGTCAGGGCGCGACGTGGCCCCGCGGCGTGACGTGGCCCCGCGGTGCCAGCACGCGTGCACCCGGCGGCACGTCGGTCGTCACGAGCGCCGTCGCGCCGACGACCGCGTCGGCGCCGATCGTCACGCCGCGCAGCACGGTCGCGCGCGCGGCGACCCACGCGCCGTCCTGCACGACCACGGGCGCGTTGTCGTACTCGAACGTCGCCGACCGGGCGTCGTGGCTCCCGGTGCACAGGAGCACGTCCTGCGAGATGCACACGTCGGAGCCGATCGTCACGGGCTCGAGGTTGAGGATCCAGGCGCCCTCGCCGATCCAGGTGTCGTCGCCGACCGTGAGCTTCCACGGCCAGTGCACGCGGACCCGGTGGCGGATCACCGTGCCGGTGCCGATGCGGGCGCCGAACGCGCGCAGCAGGGCCGCCCGCAGCGACGCGGGGCACCACCACCGCACGACCACGAGCCCGGAGACGGCGAGCCACAGCGCCTGCACGGCGGCCGGGCGACCCTTGTCGTACCCCGTGCCGCGGAACCCGGCCAGGTGGCGGCGGGCCGGTGGCGGTGCGATCGGCATCGGCCCACGGTAGCGGCGCGTGGTGCTCCCCGCGGGTGGTCATCCGGGTGAAAAGCCCCCAGGGAGGGGCAAAACGGGACATACGCGTCTTAGAGTCGCCACGCCCGGCCGGACCGGGATGGCGCGTTCGTTGCGAGGTGGCCCGTGGTCAGGAAGTCGAAGATCGTCGCCGCCGTGGCGACGGTGGTGCTCGGTGCGGCGGCGCTCGTCGCCGCACCCGTGGGGGCGGCGCCCGCGCAGGCGCTCACGCCCGGGGTCGCCTTCAGCGCCGACAGCCTGCCCACGTGGCAGACCAACGGCGTGGTGTGGTCGCTCGCGGCCGCCGGCGACAAGGTGTTCGCCGGCGGGACGTTCTCCCAGCTGCGCCCGCCGTCCGGCGGGTCCGGGTCCGCGATCTCGGTGACCGGGCTCGTGGCGCTCGACACGACGACGGGCCAGCCCACGTCGTGCCGCCCGCAGCTGAGCGTCGGCAGCGGGATCACGGTCCGCGCCCTCGCGACCTCGCCCGACGGGGCGACGCTCTACGTGGGCGGCCTGTTCGGGCGCGTCGACTCGACCTACGCGAACAAGATCGCGGCCGTCGACGTCGCGACCTGCACCGTCCGGTCGACGTTCACGGCCCCGTCCGTGTCCGCGACGGTCCGCGCGCTGGCCGCGACGCCCGACGTCCTGTACGTCGGCGGGGACTTCCGCACGGTCGGCGGCGAGCAGCGCGACTACTTCGCGGCGCTCGACGCCCGGACCGGTGCGCTCCTGCCGTGGCGGGCCGACGCCGACGCGGTCGGCCGCGCGATCGCCGTCTCGCCCGACGGCGGCACGGTCATGCTCGGCGGCGACTTCTTCACCGTCGGCGGCGCCAACTCCCACTCGCTGGCCGCGGTCGACGCCGGCACGGGCGCGGTGACGCGCACCTACCCACGCGGGTTCATCCCCGACACGTCGGTCACCAAGGCGGTCGACGCCGGCCAGGCGGGCTTCTACGTCGGCAACGAGGGCACGGGCGGCGGCGTGTTCGACGGTCGGCTCGCGCTCGCCTACGGGTCGCTCGACCAGGTGTGGCGCGACACGTGCCTCGGCGCGACGCAGGCCGTGCTCGAGCACGACGGGCTGCTGTACGCCGGGCACCACGCGCACGACTGCGAGTCGATGGGCTGGTTCACCGAGGGCAAGCGCACGCACCTCACCGCGCAGCGCGTGGACGACGCGCAGCTCGCCGGCTGGTACCCCGACACGAACGACGGCATCGGCGAGAGCATCGGGCCGCGCGCGCTGACCGTCGCCACCGCGGGCTCCCAGCAGTACCTGTGGGTGGGCGGCGAGTTCACGACGACCAACGGCAGCGCGCAGCAGGGCCTCACGCGGTTCGGCCAGGTCGACACCGGCGCCCCGCCGGTCCCGACCGTGACCGTCGAGTCCACCCGCACGGGCGCCGTGCACGTGCGCTGGCGAAGCGTCGTCGACCCGGACGACTCCGAGCTCGCCTACGAGGTCTTCCGCAACGGCGGCGCGACGCCGATCGCGACCGTGCGGGTCGCCTCGTCGTTCTGGACGCGCCCCCAGGGCTCGTTCGTCGACACGTCGGTGACGCCCGGCCAGACGTACTCCTACCGGGTCCGCGCGACCGACGGCACGAACGTGAGCGCGCTGTCCGGTGCGGCGTCGGTCGCGGCCCGCTCGTCCGACGTCGCGTACCCGGCGGCGGTCCTCGCGGACCAGCCGTCCCTGTACTGGCGCTACGAGGAGGGCTCGGGCGGCGTCGCGTGGGACTCCGCCGGGCAGGGTCGCAACGGCGTCCTCACCGGCACGCCCGCGTTCCGCTCGACGACGAGCCCCGTCGGCGACGGCGGCTGGGCGATGGGCTTCGGGGACGGGCGCACCGCGCACAGCGACTGGATCGAGCAGGGCCCGTCGACGTACTCGGTCGAGACCTGGTTCCGGACGACGTCCACGCAGGGCGGCAAGATCGTCGGGTTCGGCAACGGCCAGTCCAACCGGATGTCGCCCGCCGCGCTGCGCACGTCCGGCAGCTACGACCGGCACGTCTACATGACCGACGCGGGCAGGCTCGTGTTCGGCGTGTACACCGGCTCGACGCAGACGGTCACGAGCCCGCGCTCCTACAACGACGGCGAGTGGCACCACGTCGTCGCCACGCAGGGCGCCGCCGGCATGACGATGTACGTCGACGGCGTGCCCGTGGGCCGCAACGGGACCACGACGGCGCAGTCCTACAAGGGCAGCTGGCGGGTCGGCGGCGACAACCTCGACGGGTGGCCGTCGCAACCGTCGTCGCGGTACTTCGGCGGGGACGTCGACGAGACGGCGGTCTACCCGACCGCGCTGACCGCGGCGCAGGTCCAGGCGCACTACACCGCCTCCGGGCGCACGCTGCCCGGGCAGACCCCGCCCCCCGACGCGTACGGCCAGGCCGTGCACGCGCTGGGCCCCGACCTGTTCTGGCGGCTCGGCGAGACCGGCGGCACCACCGCCGCCGACTCCGGGCCGTACGGCGCGACGGGCAGCTACCAGGGTGCGGTCACGCTCGGCGCGGACAGCCCCGTGGTGGGCACCGACGGCCGTGGCGTGCGGTTCCGCAACGGCGGCGGCAACGTCGTGAGCGACCTCAGCACGACGAACCCGTCGACGTACTCCCTCGAGCTGTGGTTCAGCAGCACGACGAACCGCGGCGGCAAGCTCATCGGGTTCGGTGACAACCGCACCGGGCTGTCGGGCAACTACGACCGCCACGTGTACCTGCAGGACGACGGGCGGCTGGTGTTCGGCGTCTGGACGGGGTCCGCGAACACCATCACGACGCCCGCGCCGTACAACGACGGCGCGTGGCACCACGTGGTCGCGACGCAGTCGCCCGCCGACGGCATGCGCCTGTACGTCGACGGCGCGCTCGTGGGCACCAACCCGCAGGGCGCCGCGCAGGCCTACACCGGGTACTGGAAGGTGGGCGGGGACCCGACGTGGGGGTCGAGCTCGCCGTACCTCGTGGGCTCGATCGACGAGGTCGCGGTCTACCCGGGCGTCCTCACGCCCGCGCAGGTCGCGCAGCACCACGCGCTCGGCACCGGCACGCCGCCGCCCGACCTCACGGCGCCCTCGGCGCCGGGGGACCTCGCGGCGACCGCCGGTGAGAGCGACGTGGCCCTCACGTGGTCCGCGGCGACCGACGACGTCGGCGTCGTGGCGTACGAGGTGCACCGGTCGACCGACCCGGCGTTCACGCCCTCGGCCGAGACGCACCTGGGCGACGTCGCGACGCCCGGGTACGCCGACGCCGCGCTCGCGCCGGGCACCTACACGTACCGCGTGCTCGCCCGCGACGCCGCCGGCAACGTCGGCGCCGCGAGCGCACCCGTCACCGTGACGGTCACCGGACCCGACACCGCGGCGCCCTCGGCCCCCACCGGCCTGACGGCGGGCGTCACCGGCACGAGCGTCCAGCTGTCCTGGACGGCCGCGACCGACGACCGCGGGGTCACCGGGTACGACGTGCACCGCTCGACCGACCCGGGGTTCGTCCCGTCGGAGGCCACGCGCGTCGCCCAGGTCACCACGACCACGTGGACCGACACCGGGCTCGCGATCGGCACCTACGCCTACCGCGTGGTCGCGCGCGACGCCGCCGGCAACACGGGCCCGCCCTCGGACCCGGCCGCGGCCACCGTCGCGCCGTCGACGGACCCCGTGACGGTGGTGCTCGCACCGACCGAGGACACGTGGGTCAACCAGAGCGCCCCGACCACGCCGCAGGGCACCTTCAACCAGCTCAGCGCGCGCGGCGGGACGCCGTTCCAGGCGACGTACCTCAAGTTCGACCTGCCGGCGGCGCCCGCCGGGCTGCGCCTGACCGGCGCCGCGCTGCGGGTGCGGACGACCACGGCGACGAGCGCCGGGTCCGTCGACCCGTACACCTGGCAGTGGGCGGAGTCCGGGTGGTCGCAGGCCACGCTGGTGTACGCCGGGCGGCCCGCGCTCTCGGGCGTGGTCGTGGGGACGTGGCCGGGCGGGTCGGTCCCCAGCACGGTGTACACGACGCCGCTGGACCCGCTCGCGTTCGACGGCCGGCTCGGGGCGACGCAGACGCTCGCGCTCACGTCGACCAGCACCGACAACGTGTGGTTGTGGTCCTCCGAGCACACGACGGCGTCGTACCGTCCGCAGCTCACGCTCACGTTCGAGGCGTCGTGAGCACCCGGACGCGCCGCGCGCTCGGCGCACCGGCGGTGGTCCTCGCGCTCGCGGGCGGTCTGCTCGCCGGGTGCACCGCGGCGACGCCCGCACCGGGCACCGGGGGTGCGTCGGGCGGCGCGTCCGGCGGTGCGTCCTCGTCGGCCGCACCGTCGGCGTCGCCCACGGGGCCGGCCGCCGCGCCGTCGGTGGACCCGTCGGCCCCGCCGCCCGACCTCACGGCCGTCGAGCCGCCCGCGCCCGACGACGACCAGGCGGACGCGTACCTCGAGGGGCGCGTGCCGGACGGCGTCGACCCGGCGGCCGTGCTCGAGGCGGGTGTCGAGGCGTGCGCCCGCATGCGCTACCTCGCGGCGGTGGACGCCGACGTGCTGGTCGAGGCGCTGCGGGACGACCCGGATGCGGCGCAGTGGCCCGACGCGGTCGAGCACCTGTGCCCCGACCTGTCGACGTACGTCGACCAGGCCGGCCGCTGAGGGAAGCGCGCCCGGCGGGCGGG
>JAEYNO010000393.1 GCA_023412515.1 Actinomycetes bacterium | reverse complement strand
CGACCGACCGGCGGGGCACGGCGTGCGGCGGGCGTGACGGCGCCGTGCCCGCGCGCGGTCCCGGACCACGCCCGCGGCGTGGCAGGCTTGTCCGCCGGGTCCCGCGTGCGCGGGGCGCAGAACGGAGCGGGTGTGCAGGTCTGGACCGACGTGTCGCAGGTGCCCACGGCGTGGGGGCCGTCCGTCGTGACGCTCGGCAACTTCGACGGCGTGCACCGCGGGCACGTCGCCGTGCTCACGCGCATGGTCGCGGACGCGCGCGCCGTGGGCGCGCACGCCGTCGCGGTGACGTTCACGCCCCACCCGGCGCAGGTGCACCGCCCGCTCGAGGCGCCCCCGCTGCTGCTGGGCGACGCCGACCGTCTCGAGCTGCTCGCGGGCACGGGCCTGGACGCCGCGCTGCTGGTGACGTACACGCTCGACTTCGCGCGGCAGTCGCCCGAGGAGTTCGTGCGCCGCTACCTGGTCGACGCGCTGCACGCGCGCACGGTCGTCGTGGGGCGCGACGTGCGGTTCGGGTGGCAGAACGAGGGCGACCTCACGACCATGCGCACGCTGGGGGAGCGGTACGGGTTCACGGTCGAGGTCATCGAGGACGTGCGGCCCGACGCCGCCGACGAGCCGGGCTACCGCCGCTGGTCCTCGACGTGGGTGCGCGAGCTGCTCGCGGCGGGCGACGTGCGCGCCGCGGCGGACGTGCTGGGGCGCACCCACCACGTGCGCGGCGTCGTCGTGCACGGCGACGCACGGGGCCGTGAGCTGGGCTACCCGACGGCCAACCTCGGGCACGTCGCGGGCATGGTCCCGGCCGACGGCGTGTACGCGGGCAGGCTGCGGCGCGAACGACGCGCCGACGGCACGCCGGTGCCGCCCGCCGAGCGCGTGCTGCCGGCCGCCGTGTCGATCGGCACCAACCCGACGTTCGACGGCCACGACCGGCGCGTCGAGGCCTACGTGCTCGACCGGACCGATCTCGACCTCTACGACGACGAGGTCGTGCTCGAGCTCGTCGAGCGGCTGCGGCCGACGCTGCGCTTCGACTCGGTCGAGGCGCTGCTCGAGCGCATGGCCCGCGACGTCGAGGACGTCCGCGCCGTGCTCGCGCTGCCGCGCACCTGAGGACCGCCGGACTCGTCCTGGGCTCGTCGCCCGGAACGCCCGGACCAGGCGCCCCCGTGCGGTAGAGTTGGCGTGCCGTTCGACCGGCCGCGGACCGAGAGAGCCCGGGTGGACATGCCCCGGCGCACCGCGCAACGAGAATCCTGAGGAGCACACGTGTCGCTCGACCCCGCCACGAAGCAGGCCATCATGGCCGAGTACGCCACCCACGAGGGCGACACCGGCTCGCCCGAGGTCCAGATCGCCGTGCTGACGCGCCGCATCAACGACCTGAACGAGCACCTCAAGGAGCACAAGCACGACCACCACAGCCGTCGTGGTCTGCTCCTCCTGGTCGGGCGCCGTCGTCGCCTCCAGGCCTACCTGCAGAAGATCGACATCAACCGCTACCGCGCCCTCATCGAGCGGCTCGGCCTGCGTCGCTGAACCACCTGGACCAGCCCGGACCGTCACGGTCCGGGCTGGTCCTGCGTACGGGGTCGGTACCCCGCACGCACGCTCCACCGCAATCCACCGCGCCGACCCGCTCGTCCGGTCCTCGGTAGTGGCCCCCGGAACTCGTGTCCGGGTACCACGGTCGAAGACCGTCGCGGGGTGGGCGGCGCCTTCGAGAACAAGGAGGGCACCCGTGGAGGGTCCCGAGATCCAGTTCGCCGAGGCCGTGATCGACAACGGTCGCTTCGGCACCCGCACCGTCCGCTTCGAGACGGGCCGCATCGCCAAGCAGGCCGCCGGCTCGGCCGTCGCCTACCTCGACGACGACACGATGCTGCTGTCGGCCACGACGGCCGGCAAGCACCCGCGCGAGGGCTTCGACTTCTTCCCCCTGACGGTCGACGTCGAGGAGCGCCAGTACGCCGCGGGCAAGATCCCCGGCTCGTTCTTCCGTCGCGAGGGCCGTCCCTCGACCGACGCGATCCTCGCGTGCCGCCTCATCGACCGCCCGCTGCGCCCCCTGTTCGTCAAGGGCCTGCGCAACGAGGTCCAGGTCGTCGTGACGGTCCTGTCGATCAACCCCGACGACGCGTACGACGTGCTCGCGATCAACGCCGCGTCGATCTCGACGCAGCTGTCCGGCCTGCCGTTCTCCGGCCCCGTCGCCGCGACGCGCCTCGCGCTGGTGGACGGCCAGTGGGTCGCGTTCCCGCGGTACTCCGAGCGCGAGCGCTCGACGTTCGACATCGTCGTCGCCGGCCGCGTCGTCGGTGACGACGTCGCGATCGCGATGATCGAGGCCGACGCGCCCGAGGGCGCGTGGAACCTCATCCACGGCGGCGGCGGCACCGCGCCGACCGAGGAGGTCGTGGCGCAGGGCCTCGAGGCGTCCAAGCCGTTCATCAAGGCGCTCGTCGAGGCGCAGCAGCAGCTCGCGGCCCAGGCCGCGAAGGAGACCCAGACCTTCCCCACGTTCCCGGACTACCAGCCCGACGCGTTCGCCGCCGTCGAGCAGGCCGCGTCCGAGCGCCTGTCGGCCGCGCTGCAGATCGCGGGCAAGCAGGAGCGCGAGAACCGCCTCGACGAGATCAAGGCCGAGGTCGTCGGCGAGCTCGCCGAGCAGTTCGAGGGACGCGAGAAGGAGATCTCCGCCGCGTACCGCTCGCTGCAGAAGCAGCTCATCCGCCAGCGCATCCTCACCGACGGCTTCCGCATCGACGGCCGCGGCCTGCGCGACATCCGCACGCTGTCGGCCGAGGTCGAGGTGCTGCCCCGCACGCACGGCTCGGCGCTGTTCGAGCGCGGCGAGACCCAGATCCTCGGCGTCACGACGCTGAACATGCTCCGCATGGAGCAGCAGATCGACTCGCTCTCGCCCGAGACGCGCAAGCGGTACATGCACCACTACAACTTCCCGCCCTACTCGACCGGCGAGACCGGCCGCGTGGGCTCGCCCAAGCGCCGCGAGATCGGCCACGGCGCGCTCGCCGAGCGCGCGATCGTCCCGGTCCTGCCGGCCCGCGAGGACTTCCCCTACGCGATCCGCCAGGTCTCCGAGGCGCTGGGCTCGAACGGCTCGACCTCGATGGGCTCGGTCTGCGCCGCGACGCTGTCGCTGCTCAACGCCGGCGTCCCGCTGCGCGCGCCCGTCGCGGGCATCGCGATGGGCCTGGTGTCCGACACGGTCGACGGTGAGACCCGTTACGCGGCGCTCACCGACATCCTGGGCGCCGAGGACGCGTTCGGCGACATGGACTTCAAGGTCGCCGGCACGCGCGAGTTCGTCACCGCGATCCAGCTCGACACCAAGCTCGACGGCATCCCCGCCTCGGTGCTGGCCGGCGCGCTGACGCAGGCCAAGGAGGCGCGCCTCGCGATCCTCGACGTCATCGCCGAGGCGATCGACGTCCCGGACGAGATGAGCCCGTTCGCGCCCCGCGTGATCTCGGTCAAGGTGCCGGTCGACAAGATCGGCGAGGTCATCGGCCCGAAGGGCAAGATGATCAACCAGATCCAGGAGGAGACCGGCGCCGACATCTCGATCGAGGACGACGGCACGGTCTACATCGGCGCCACCGACGGTCCGTCGGCGGAGGCCGCGCGGGCGGC